>JBFIZG010000018.1:0-21274 GCA_041604955.1 Gemmatimonadales bacterium
AAATCTGGCCTGGAACTACCTGTTTGCCAACGGCTTACAGGTCATTTCCGCCAGATCAGCAGGCCCGGCAGTTTGGTACAGATCTGTCAAAATTGCAAGACCTGCGGCAGCCTCGCCCACAAAAAGTGTCTCTGAGAAAGGACATTCTTCTCAATTCACTATACGGACCGCACGGAATACCGGGTCCGCGGACTGGAGAATCTTGAGGCGGAGTGGGGGGGGATAGCCCGGTCGTTCGTCGAGAAATGTCCGGACAGCGACTGCAGCCGCGACCGAATTGTGTCCGCCGAGCGTGGCGTCCAGCCACCGCTTGGGAAAGAAAATGTCTCCCGTCCGTTGGATTTCTTCCAACAATTCCAAACTCGGTCGGATGTATCGTTCGGATTGGTGTGCGCGCAGCGGATGATGAAGCAGTCTGACCGCGCGCAACACCCACGGTTCGTGCTCGCGATTTGCTGGGTCGCGTAGGCTCTCGAAAAACGAGTCTCGTACCGTAGCTGACGCCGATAGCGAGGGAAGGACGAACGCGAATTGCGCCTTCCGATCGGCATTGCGAATTCGTCGCATCTGCTCATCCAAAATTTCCGGGCCGTCGGGAACTCCGCGAACCGCCAGCGCTTCGGCAATCGAGATAAAATCCCGCTCGGCGAGCGGCAGCCCGCGCATGGTCAGGGTCTTGCGCCAGACACGGGCGAGTCGGTCCGTACCAGGCGTGGTCAAGGTGATGGAGACGAGCGCGTTGAAGTACGCGGCCTTTCGACTCGTCGACCCCGCGCGTTCCACGGCAGCCCACAGCGTTTGCTCGATGTTTGGTGCAAGCGCGGTTCGTCGTGACGTGGGCAGGTACCGCCAGTACGCGGTGGTGAGGTATCCGAGAATCCGTTGAGTGTTCAGTTCGTTCGACTCGAGCGGGATCGCCTGCACGATCGTTTGAATGAGGCGCTCAGGATCGACCAGTCCTTCCAGCATGGCATCCCACAAGGTCACCCATGCGGCGCTCCGGTCGAGCGGGGTGTCAAGCGACGGAACGTGATGCAACAGAAACGTCCTGCTTGGCTCGTCGAGTTGGAAGTACCCGTAGCCCACACCGTCGGCTGCGGGCAACGTGTAGTCCGGGACAGGAAGTCCCACCGCGTCGGCGATCTCGACCGACTCCCCTGACAGCTGCGCGGTCGTCACCCAGCTGCTGTCGCGCCAGCCGAGCAAAACACGAAGCTGTTGACTCCACACGCGATCCCGCCCACCCGGATCGGATTGGCGAACGACCAATGATCCGATCGTCGACTCGGGGGTCGCCTCGAGTTCGGCGGTGATCGTGGGTCGATTCGGTTGCTCCACCCACGTCTCACTCCATTGTCTGAGGTTTTCGGGAGTCGCTTCGTCGAGGATGCCGACCAGGTCCGGCCACGTGGCGTTGGAGTAGGCGAACGACTTCAGATACGTTCCCATTCCGTCGCGGAACGCTTGCTCTCCGGTGATTCTTTCTAGATGCCGCATCATGATCGGAGCTTTTTGGTAGATGATCGCGCCGTAAAGGGATCCGGCATCGTTCAGATTCGTGAGTTCCTGTCGAATGGGATTGGCGCCGGCGGTCCGATCCACGTCGTAGGCGGAGGGATAATGGCCCAAAAAGAATCGGAGCTCATGATCGATCTCGGGAAATGACGGGTTGACGATCTTCGCCGCCATGAAGTTGGCGAACACTTCCTTGGTCCAGACGTCGTCGAACCAGTTCATCGTGACGAAATTGCCGAACCACATGTGCGCGGTCTCGTGCGCGATGAGGCTGGCGCGTCCCAGCAGTTGGTTTTGTGTGGCTGATGCATCGAGCATCAAGCTCGATGCGCGGTAGAGAATCGAGCCCGGGTGCTCCATGCCACCGTATTGGAAGGCGGGGATCAGGACGAAGTCGAACTTATCGAACGGGTACGGGATACCGGTGTAGTTCTCGAGCCAGGCGAGTGCGGTAGCATGCAGATCGAAGATGGCGTCTCGGTTTCGGCGAACCGTCGCAGTATCGGTTTCGCGGTGATACATGGTCATCGGACGACCATCTCTCATGGCTCGCTCGACGGCGAATTCACCCGCCGCAAACGCAAACAGGTACGTGCTGAGCGGTTTGGTTTCGCCAAAGCGATGGGTGACCGCCTCCGCGGAGCTGTCGCTGCTCACCAACGCGCCGTTGGCCACCGCCCGCCAAGAGGGAGGGGTGATCAAGGTGAGTTGGTACGTCGCCTTCAAGTTGGGTTGATCGAAATTCGGAAAGGCAGTCGACGCGCGGGCCGGGACGAACAACGTATAGAGAAAGCCGGGGTTCCGATTGAGGGACATATCTCCGGCGACGAACTCGATTTCGAGGGTGTTTTCTCCCGGGTCGAGGGCGGAAGCCGGAACGATGACGTGTCCGGCTGTCAGGTCAGGCTCCACGGGGCGCCCGCCAGCGGCGATACGGCGGACGGTCGCCCCCGGCGCATCGAAGTCGAGCACCAGGGGATCCGAGGCGTTCGAAAGGGTGAATCGGATCGTCTCCTGACCGAGGATCGGTTCTTTCACGGATTCCGGAATCCTGAATTCCAGTTCGTACCGGATGTTGGTGAGTCTGCTCGATCGCTCGAGCGCGAGGGACCAGGAAACGCCCGCTTCGACGTCGCGGGTTCGATCGGCGCATGCCACGGTGAGGAGTGTGGCCAGGAGCATCCTGGTCAGACGCCCCGCTCCGGAGCGACGACGTGGACCACGACTGTT
Organism: Gemmatimonadales bacterium; assembly: GCA_041604955.1. Taxonomy (GTDB): domain Bacteria; phylum Gemmatimonadota; class Gemmatimonadetes; order Gemmatimonadales; family GWC2-71-9; genus JBFHWR01. Next base: position 2,746 of record JBFIZG010000018.1, read on the forward strand.
GCGCATACGACCCCTCTCACGTGCCAGTGTGCATGACATAGAGCGTGTGGCGTGGGGCGGTCGGACCACCCACTCGCGGTCGTGCTCTACCGCCGGATCGGCGTTCTCTCTAAGTTCCACCCGAGCCCTATGATAGCGAAACCCTCAGCCAGCCTCGCCGATCGATTCGCGCGTCCGCTTGGCAGCCTGCGCATCTCGGTGACAGACCGTTGCAATCTCCGCTGCCAGTACTGCATGCCGGAGAAAGAATACGTCTGGCTCCCTCGCGATTCCATTCTGACGTTTGAGGAAATCGATCGACTCACCGGGGTCTTCGAGACGTTGGGTGTCACCAAGCTGCGGATCACCGGCGGGGAACCGCTGTTGCGGCACGATCTGCCCGATCTCGTCAGGCTCCTCGCCCGCGTTCGGGCGCGGCGGGACATTGCGCTGACGACCAACGGCGTGTTGTTGCCGAAATATGCCGACGACTTGAAGGCGGCGGGTCTCCATCGCGTAACGGTCAGTCTCGATACGCTGAGGGCCGATCGCTTTGCACAGTTCACCCGTACCAGCCGCCACGCGGAGGCGCTCGAGGGGATCGCTGCGCTGGGTCGCGCGGGATTCACCGGCACGAAGCTCAACTGCGTGGTGATCCGCGGGTTCAATGAGGATGAGCTGGCCGACTTGATCGAGTTCGGGCGCGACACCGGTCTCGAAGTTCGGTTTATTGAGTACATGGATGTCGGGGGTGCGACCCGCTGGTCGATGGCTGACGTCGTTTCGAAGCGCGAGATCATCGACCGGCTCACCGCCCGGTACGGGACGGTGTCGCCCGTAGCGCCCGACGGGCCGGCGTCGCACCGCGCGCCAGCCGCCCGGTTTAGCTTGCCCGACGGAACGACGTTCGGTATCATCGCTTCGACGACGGAGCCCTTTTGTCGCGATTGCGACCGAAGCCGGGTCACGGCAGATGGGATGTGGTTGCTGTGTCTCTACGCCGTGAGCGGAGTCGACTTGAAGCAGCCGCTCCGGGAAGGCGCCACCGACGAGGAGCTGATCGCCCTGATCCGCGCGACCTGGGAAACCCGCGTGGACCGAGGAGCGGAGGAACGGGCGTCGACTCCGGAGCGGACGGCGCTCTACAAGCTCCAGGGACTACGCGCCGATCCTCATCGGGAAATGCACACGAGGGGAGGCTGATCGCCGGGTGTTCGCGCACCGTTCGCAAGGAGGACGAAGACCGAGACGATGATGGGTGCGATCGAGCCGGTCCCACAATCCCGTACACAAGTCGAGTGTTTAATCCACCATATCCGGGGTGCCGCGTCCGCTTTGGTTTCGGCGGTGCTCGTTGGGTGTGGGGCGTCCATTCCGGCCGACTTTGCCCCCGATCCCGAACTGGTCAGCCGAATCGATCAGATCCGGATGACCCTATCTTCGGACACCGTCTGTCCCGGTAACGACATTGAGGCGGCCTACGAAGCCGTCTTGGACGACGGAACCGTGGTGCCGTTTGTCAGGCGGTACGATGCCGACAACCCGCCGGCGCTGCATTTGTCGTTCTTGAATCGGTCGAGCGACGACGCCAGCGCCAAGGGAAACGGCGGTTGGGAGACGGCGCCAGATCCGTTAGAGACCATCATGCGGGGGTTCCGGCTTCGGGCAGTTCTCGGGGCTGACACCTCCCTGATGGCTGAGGCCGTGGTTGTACCGACCTACGAATGTACGCGGCACGCATACGAATTCGCGGGCGCCGATGGTCGACGCGGCCGCGCGGGTCGCGCCGGTCCGGACGTGGTGGTCCGAGCCGACATCCTGGACTCCCCGTTCCACGACCAGCTCTTCGTGGCGAGCGTGGAGGTGGGTGAGGCTCCTCCGGTCCACGTTGTCGCACATTTCGAATCCATTCCGCCGTCCGATTGGCTGCGGATTGCATCGCGCGGCGGGCAGGGAGGTCGCGGAGTAGTTGGGGCGGCCGGCGAGGCGGGCGCCACGGGGTCCGACGGGTGTCCTGCGGGAAACGGAGGCGCCGGTGGCGCCGGTGGGGTTGGTGGGCCTGGTGGGGCGGGAGGGGAAGGAGGGCGGATCACCCTCTTCGTGCCCGAAGATCGGTCGCTTCTCGCCGGTCTCATCGAGACGCGGGTAGAAGGTGGCCCCGGCGGCCAAGGGGGAAAACCGGGCAAAGGTGGTGCTGGGGGCGAAGGGGGGGAGGGAATGGGTGCCAATCGAAGGGTGACATGCGACGACGGTGACCCGGGCCCCGCGGGTCCTGATGGGTCGGCCGGACCACGCGGTCCCAACGGAAGTCCGGGGCCGCGACCGCAGATCATTCCGGTTCCATTCGACCGGGTGTTTGGAGACCGAGCACATCCAAACGTTACCGAGCTGATCGACTTCAACCGCAACCGGCGCCGCGAACGGGCGCCAGGCAATGGATTGCACTCGTGATCATTGGAATTCCAAAGGAAGCCGCGGCTGACGAGCAGCGCGTGGCGCTCACACCGGACGTCGTTCGCCGTATCGCGAACGCACAGGTCCAAGTGAGCATTGAAGCGGGCGCCGGTCAGGCGGCGGCCTTTCCAGACGACCTCTATCGGGAAGCGGGTGCCGGCATCGCCGCTGACGCGGACGCGCTGTGGCGCGACGCGGAGACGGTGGTCAAGATCCATCCGCCCACCGACGCGGAGTTGGCACGCATCAAGCCCGGTCTCGTGGTGATCGGCATGTTTCAGCCGCTCACGAATCCCGCGCTCGTCGCCGCATTGACGGAGCGGGGCGCGACCAGCTTCAGTCTCGACATGCTGCCCCGCATCACCCGGGCACAGCCGATGGACGTGTTGTCGTCGATGAGCACCGTGGCCGGATACAAGGCGGTGCTCATTGCCGCGGGAACCATCGGCAAGTTCTTCCCGATGCTCGTCACCGCCGCCGGAACCATTCGGCCCGCGACGGTTCTCGTGCTGGGGGCCGGAGTGGCCGGTCTTCAGGCGATTGCGACCGCGCGGCGGCTCGGCGCGGTCGTGGAGGCGTTTGACGTTCGCCCGGTGGTCAAAGAGCAGGTGGAGAGCCTCGGGGCGAAGTTCATCGCGGCTGAAGCCGTGACCGAGGAGGGTGCAGGTGAGGGTGGGTACGCGAAAGAGCTTTCGGACGAGCAACACAAACGCGAGCTCGAGCTGATTCATTCGCGCATCAAGGCGGCTGACGTCGTCATTACGACCGCGTTGATCCCCGGAAGGCCCGCGCCGACACTGGTCACGGACGCGATGCTCCGCGACATGAAACCGGGGTCGGTCATCGTCGATCTCGCCGCAATTGCCGGCGGGAACTGCGAGCGCGCGAGAGCCGGGGAAACGGTTGTCGCGCACCGGGTGACGATCGTCGGCCCAGTCAACCTGCCGTCGACCATGCCTCATCACGCGAGCATGATGTACGCCAAGAACATGTCGGCGTTCCTCTCGCACATCGTCCTGGACGGCGCCGTCAAGCTGGACTTTGACGATGAAATCACGCGGGGCACCTGTATCACCCATGACGGGCGTGTGGTGAGCGACGCAACGCGCAAATCGCTCGAGGAGGCGAGCGTATCATGATCGAAGGTCTTGTTGAGCTGCTGGTGGTCTTTGTGCTCGCGATGTTCGTCGGGTTCGAGGTCATCACTAAAGTGCCGCCCACGCTGCACACACCGCTCATGTCGGGGTCAAACGCGATCTCCGGCATCACGATTATCGGCGCTATGATCGTCGCGGGACGCGGAGACGCGCGTGTGGCCGCAATACTCGGATTTCTCGCGGTCGTGTTTGCGATGATCAACGTGGTGGGTGGATTCATGGTGACGGATCGGATGTTGCGCATGTTCAAGCGGAAGAAGGAATCCGAATGATGATCGCGCTCATCAAGCTGATTTATCTCGGTGCCGCGGTATGTTTTATCCTGGGGCTGAAGCGCCTCAGCCATCCGGCGACCGCGCGATCGGGCAACATGCTGGCGGCGCTTGGCATGCTCGTCGCCATCGTGGCAACCTTGTTCGACCAGGAGATTCTGACGTTCCCCGTCATCATTGCCGGTATTGTCGTTGGCTCCGCGGTGGGCGCGACGTTTGCACGCACCGTCAAGATGACGGCGATGCCGCAGATGGTTGCGTTGCTGAATGGATTCGGCGGCGGCGCTTCTGCCCTGGTGGCCGGCGCCGAGTTTTTACGGCTCCAAGGCGGGGTTGCGACACCCATCAACATTGCCATCACGATTCAGCTCAGCGTGCTCATCGGAAGCGTCACGTTTTCGGGGAGCTTGATCGCATTTGGTAAGCTCCAGGAACTGGTCACCGGCCGCGCCGTGACGTACCCGCTGCAAAAGACGCTGAACGCACTGCTGTTCGCGTCCGTGCTTGGGCTCATTGCCTGGCTGGTCGTGTCTGGGCAGCCGGTCCCGTTCATCGTGCTGGTGGGACTGGCGCTGCTACTTGGCGTCCTGTCGGTGATTCCGATTGGGGGCGCGGACATGCCGGTTGTGATTTCGTTGCTCAATTCCTATTCCGGTATTGCGGCCGCCATGACGGGGTTCGTCATCAGCAACAGCGGCCTCATCATCAGCGGAGCGTTGGTGGGCGCGTCGGGTCTGATTCTCACGAGGATCATGTGCAAGGCGATGAATCGTTCGTTGGCCAACGTCTTGTTCGGCGCCTTTGGGTCGGGAGCCACTGAGGTCGCCGCGGGTCCGGCTGGAGCCCTGGAACGGCCGATCAAGCAAATCAGCGCCGAGGATGCCAGCACGCTGCTCGCGTTCGCGCGGCAAGTGGTGTTTGTACCGGGCTACGGGTTGGCGGTCGCACAGGCGCAGCATGTCGTCCGGGAGCTGGCGGACCTGCTAGAAAAGAGGGGCGTCGAGGTGAAGTACGCGATTCACCCGGTGGCCGGCCGGATGCCGGGACACATGAACGTGCTCTTGGCCGAAGCCGACGTGCCGTACGACAAGCTGTTCGACATGGACCAGATCAATCCGGAGTTCGACCGGACGGATGTCTCGGTGGTCATTGGCGCGAACGACGTGGTGAACCCGGCAGCGCGTAATACACCGGAGAGCCCGCTTTACGGTATGCCCATTCTGGATGTGGACAACTCACATCACATCATCGTGATGAAGCGAAGCATGCGGCCCGGCTTTGCCGGTGTGGGGAACGAGCTGTTCTACGACTCCAAGACTACGATGTTGTTCGGAGACGCAAAGGATTCGCTGAAGAAGCTCGCCACAGAAGTGAAAGAACTGTAGAGAGGCGGTAGGGGCGGTAGGGGCGGTAGTGGCGGTAGAGGGGGTCAGGGTCGAGCTGCTGGATTCAGCGGACGGTCAGGGCGTTGGCCGTGCGGGCGACGAGCACGCGGTTCGACACGGTCTGGTCCTCTCCCATCCCCGCCACAACAATCAACCACTCGTCGATCGCGACGATGCCGCGATGGTCCATCGATCCGTGCGGGAGTGATGGGAGGACCTGCCACCGCTCCTCGTTCAAATCGTATCCAAAAACTCCCGCCCGGGGTGCGGCGCGGATGCCATCGTACCCGACGCCGTTGTAGTTGTACGGATTGTCGGTACCGCCGGCAAACAGCACCCAGTGAAGCGCGACGCCGCCAGCGGCTCGATAGAGCGCTGGTCCCGGATGATCGGGGAGACGGGTCCAAGCGATCAGCGTGGGATCTTCCGGGTCGATATCACCCCGCCACGATGCTCGGTCGAGCGCAAAACGTGGCCGAGCTGCCGTCACACCGGCGCCATCGACGTAGACGATTGTGTTGCCGGCGAGTGCCCCGGCGTGTCCGAACACCGGCGTGCCGGGGATCGGGGTCGCGACACTCCATCGGTCGGCTGACGGGTCGTAGATCTGGACGTCTGATACGTTGCCGCGGTCGTGCCATCCCGAAACCAGGAAGATCAGGGAATCGCGCCACACTCCGGAAATCGCATCGTCGACCGGTAGGGGGATATCCGCTCCACGAGTCCACGTATCGCTCGCCGGGTGGTACACATCCACGTTGGGAACCGATTGTTCCGATCCATCCGCCTGCACCGTGTATCCTCCGAACAGGAACACGCGCCCGCGCCACCCTTCGGCCGTGGCGGCGAGCCGTCCCGGCCCGGGCACGCTCCTGACCTCGGTCCAGCGAGACGTCCCAATCGTCCATCGAAACGCTCGACTGTGGATGCCGTCCCACCGCTTGGTGGAATCGATTCCGAGAAACGAAAAGACCGCCGGCCCGTCCGGCGTGACCACCGCCGCCACGGCGTTGTTGGCCGTCGCGATCGGGAGCGGCGGGCCCAGTTGCCATGCCGACGGAGTCCCCTGGAGTATCGCGAGCGAAAGCACTAGGATCGGAGTTGTCATCACTGCCAGATCGGAGGTTTAGCATGTCGGAAGTCGTGTACACGTCGGAGTGTACCATTCGGCGCTTGGGGGGTCCACTCCGGAGCGCCATGGTGCCCGCTGAATCCGAGCCGGTGCTCTTCGGTGCGCACGGAGCGATTGCCGAACACTACGGGATCGATCCGGCGGTTTTGGAGCCGCACGCGACCACCCTCGATTACGTCGTCGCGGCCGCCGGCGGGTGACTCACGGGCACCTTTGCCGGCGCGCTGGCAGCGCGCGAGATCGTCGTGCAACCTTCGGACCTGTCCAGTGAGGTTCGGGGCGAAGTTGAAAAGGACGGCGGCGTCCTCGTCTTGAGACGCGTGCACGTGCGGTACCTCCTACGTGCCGCGGACGTATCACGCGACGTCGTCGAACGCGTCCGTGTTGCACACGTCGCGTCTTGTCCCGTTGCGCGTTCGCTCGATGGGTGTGTGGCGATTACCACCGAAGTCGTGTATCGGGATTAGGCGCGCGCGTAGGTCCCGGCGAAATCGACCTGTTCCAGGATGTGGTCCGTTGCCGCGGCAAGGAATACGAAGGCCGTCGGGGCAGGAGGGAGGGATAGCATTGTCTCTAGGGCGTAAAGCGTAACCCGATATCGATGGGCCGGCCCGGGCGGTGGGCAGGGCCCGCCGTACCCAACGCGTGCGAAGTCATTCGATCCCTGCGCGGCCCGAACCGGGCGCGTCAGCTCGGCGTCGGTGGGTACGCCAGACGGTAAACGGTTCGTTCCGGGTTGCATATTGTAGAGCACCCAGTGCACCCGTGCACGGTCCGGTGCGTCAGGGTCATCCATGATCAATGCGAACGCCTCGGTCCCGGCTGGTGCGCCGCGCCACGCGAACGGTGGCGACAGATTCGCGCCGTCGCAGGTATGGGCCCGTGGGATCGGACCGCCGTCGGAAAACGCCGGGCTGAAGATCTCGAGCACGCCGCTAGTGTGGACGGAGCGTTTCGAACCGTCCGGTCGCGAGCGACCGGTACGCGGCGGTTACGAATTCCATGTCTCCTCGCGCCACTTGAAGCGACATCGTCGGCTCCTGGTTATTCCGTACACAATCGACAAAATGTTTGAGCATGGCGCGGTACCCCATGATATCCAGCACCCCGGGGAACCGGAGGCGCTTTCGGCGCCCGAGGACGATCGCGAACAGACCGTTGCTTTCGAAAAAGATGTTGCCCTCCGTTCCGTAGATCTTCGACATCCCCAGCCCGCCGATCCGATTCACCGAAGCCCACGAGTGCAACAACTTCCCGACACTACCGTTGGCGAACTTGACCAAGACCTCGAGAGCGTCGTCGTGCGGCGCAATTTTCTTGCGGGTGCCATTGGCCTGCGCCGCGACCACGGACTCCGGCTTCCCGCCGATCCGCATGAGGTAGCGAACCCAATGCACGCCGCCCTCGAGCAGCGCGCCGCCACCCATGAGTTCCGGATCCGCTCGCCAGCCTTTGACCTTGCTGCGCCCGAGGCGGTTGAGTTCGAGGAACATGGGGTCGCCGATGTCGCCACGCTCGAGATGATGGCGGAGCACGCGTACCGCGGGTTTGAAGTCGTAGTTCTCTGCGACCATGGCGAGGACGCCCGCGTCCGAGACGGCGCGCTCCACGGCGCTCAACTCCTCGAGTGTGCGCGTCACGGGTTTCTCAATCAGCATCGGTTTCCCGCCGCGTGCGGCCAGCGACGCCTGCTCCAAGTGGAACGCATGCGGCGTGCAGATGAAGACGGCATCCACCTCGGGGCTCTCGCACGCCTCCTCGTATGAGCCAAAGCTCGCGGTGCCCTTGAAGCGGCGGCGGTACTCCTCCGCTTTCGAAATGCTTCGGCTCGCAAACATCAGGTTGATGCTGGACCTCAGCGTTCGCGCCACGCGGCTGTGGAGCTTTGCTACCGAGCCGCAGCCGAGGATGCACAGATTGATCTTGGTCACGGAGTGTCCGCCAGATCGCGCCATCGATCGGCAATGTGTCGGCCGACTCGGAGTCCGTTCGCGGCGATCGTCAGACTCGGATTGACGCTGCCGGAGCTCGGGAGAAAACTGCCGTCGACGACGAACAGGTTCCGCACCCCGAAGAAACGGCACCATGGGTCGAGCACCGCTTCGGCGGGGTCGGAGCCGAATCGCGTCGTCCCGATGGCGTGGGAATAGGTGTGAATCGGCATCCGCACACGAACGAGTGCGCCTGCCTTGCGGAGAATGCGCGATGCTTCGCGGAACAGGGATCGACGCGCGGCCAAGTCGCGGGCATCATACTGATGGAAGACGCGAGCGACGGGAACGCCATACTTGTCGGTACGTGTTGCATCGAGTTCCACTCGGTTCCTGGCTTGCGGCAGGTCTTCCGCGATGCACAAGAGGTACGCATGGTACGGAATCGTGCGAGCCCCCAGCATGCCGATCGGCCACGGGTACGGCGCATTGGCCCGCACAACCTCTGGCGGGGGTGTTTGGAGGGCTTGCAGCATACCCCAGGGTCCGGCCGGCCCACGGGTCGCGTGGCCAAAATAAAAATCCGTGAGAGCGAACTGTTTGTGAAACTGGCGCTCGGGATTGGTCTTGAACGGGAAAATCCCAATGGCGATGCCGCTGCAGTGCCGCATGAGGTTTCGGCCGATCAATTTTCCGTTCGGCTCAATTCGGTCGAGTCCTGACGTGAGCAGGAGCTTGGCCGAGGGGATTGCGCCACAACTCACGATGCAGACATCGCAGGTGATGACGGATGATTCGCCGGTTCGTGCGTCGACGCACTCCACTGCGCCCACACGTTCCCCGTCTGTCACGAGTCGCGTTACGACGGTCCGGTCTCGGATCGTGGCGCCATGTTGCTGGGCGAGCGGGAGCAGCGTGACGGACAGATCGTTCTTTGCGCAGATCTTGCATGGAAACAAATCGCACGTCATGCACATCTGACACGCTTGGCGCCCGTCCGTCTGTGCGAAGTTGATTGCGAGCGGCATTGGGAACGGGTGGAGCCCCAGCGCCGTTGCCGCGTTCGCGAGCGTTCGCGCAGACGAACCGTATGGTGGCGGTGGTCCCACATAGCCGTTTGTTCGGGGCGGTTCGGTAGGATCCACTCCGGCGACTCCGGCGACACCAATGGCCGCCTCGGCCTCGTCATAGAACGGCTGGAGTTCGTCGTAGCCAAAGGGCCACTTCATGCTGGTCGAACTTGGCAGCGTCGTGCCGAATCGTTCCGTCGGATCGAAATCTTCCTTTCGCAGCCGGAACGAGGCGGCACCATAGAACACCGATTTTCCGCCAACCACATCGTCTGGGAACACGGTTTTCCGTCCCCAGCGCTCATCGACGTCGTACGGCGACTCGCCGCGGTACTTCTGTTCGACTTGTATCGTGACCGGGTCCCAGGCGCTGTCATCGCGATCGGCCCAAGGGCCGCGTTCGAGCACGAGGACACGAACGCCCGCGCGAGCGAGTTCCAGCGCGACGGTGCTTCCGCCGAAGCCCGTGCCGATGACGATGGCATCCCAATGTTCTTGCGCCACGGTGAAATCAGCTCGACCCGAGTACGCCGATTTGGAACAAGCGGTACACGAAGAATACCGATACGGCGCCTTCGAGGACCCACGACATCGGTTGCTTGTAATATCCGGTGTACATCTCCCAACCCCAGTATCCGGTATCTTTAAACAGCGCGATGGTGTACGATTTCTTTACGAAGGGCCACAATAATGGCAGACCCACGGTGCTTCCGATGTCCGCGAGAAAGTGCGTCTGAATCGCGACGAATGCGAAGATCGCGTAGTGGGGCGACCAGATAGCGACCAGCGCGCTCACGATGACGCCGAACCACACCGTGTGGGTCACAGTGCAGTGGAACCCGGAATCGGTCAGACCCGATCGTTCCACCAGGGAATCGACGTTCGGGAGAAAGTGCATTCCCAGACAAAAGAACGCCATTCGTGGATTCCAATCGTACGTGGCTATGGAGAGCGCCATGGGAACATGGCCAAGCTGCATGGTGGTTTTCTCCTCGTGAGTGTCTCTCGAATCAATCGTCTGCGTCGACGCGACGGCGGTGTTGCTTGATCGCGCTCCGGCGGCGTTTTCGCTCGAGCCGTCGCTCCCGGGCCGCACGAGAGGGTTTGGTCGGCTTTCGCGGGCGCCGACGATGTAACGCGCCGCGCACCAACGTGTTCAAGCGGCGCACGGCGGCTTCTCGGTTGGCCCGCTGGCTTCGGCGTTCGCCTGCCGCCACTCGCAGCACGCCGTCCGAGTCGATTCGCCGGTGCAGTCGCTCCAATATGCGAGCGCGTTGGTCCTCCGAGAGGCTCGCGCTTTCGGCTACATTCCACCGCACCTCGATCCTGGTCGACGTCTTGTTCACGTGTTGCCCGCCCGGTCCGCTCGCGCGGCTGGCTCGGTAGCGCAATTCCGTGTCCGGGACGGTAAATGCCATGGCATGGGAACTTAGCCAGACGCGGTGGTACGGGAAGCGGTCCCTGGCATCTTGGTCCCGACCCGGTCACCTTTCTTGGGTGTGAACACCGATATCGTGAGTGCTGCCGACGATTTTTCCGATCTCGCCTTGGTTCTTTCAGGAGGCGGTGCACGGGCCTCCTATCAAGTAGGCGTGCTGCGGGCCCTGGCGGAGCGTGTTCCGGAGTTGCGGTTCCCGATCGTGACGGGCGTGTCCGCGGGCGCCGTGAACGCCGCAACCATCGCGGCACACCCCGGCTCCTTCCGCGTCGCGGTCGACGCGCTGTCGAACGAATGGAAACAGCTCACACCGGACCAGGTGTACCGTCTCCGGCCGGCGTCCGCCGCTCGGGCCGCGGTCCGCTGGCTGATCCAAACGTTGATGGCGCAACGCGCCGGACCGACCGTGGTGAAGGGGTTGATGGACATGGAACCCCTCAAAGCGTTTCTCGAGGAACGCGTCGATTTTGGCGCAATTCAGCGGAACATCGATTCCGGGCGTCTCCGCGCGCTTGCACTGAGTGCGACGTGCTATGGGAACGGAAAGGCCGTTACGTTCGTACAGGGTGCCGACGAGGTCGCGATGTGGAAACGTGCCATGCGCGTTGCGGTCCGCGACACGATTGGGATCGACCACGTGATGGCGTCCGCGTCGATTCCCATCGTCTTCCCGGCGATCAAGCTGCTGAGTGGGTTTTACGGTGACGGGAGTATCCGCCGGACCGCGCCGCTTGCCCCGGCGATTCACCTTGGCGCGGGACGGATCTTTGCCGTCTCGATGCGATCTCCCCTCCCGATTGAAGGCCCGTCGGTCCCAATCGGCGACTACCCGTCCGCGGCTGAGGTCATGCAAACGCTGTTTCACTCCATTTTTCTCGATGCGCTGGATGCCGATGCCGAGCGGCTCGAGCGGCTGAACCAGATTCTGGCGGTGATCCCGCGCGGCACACGCTTGCCGGAGGGATTGCGTCCGGTCCGACTCATGGTCATTCGTCCGTCTCGGGATTTGGGGAACTTGGCACGTGGACTGGAGACATCGCTGCCGCCGCTCATCCGGTTTCTGTTGCGGAGCGTTGGAGGTGAACGAAAACGGGCGTCCGGTCTGCTCAGTTATCTCTTGTTTCAGCCCGAGTACACCAATCTCCTCATGGAACTCGGCTACTCCGACGCCATGGCCCATTGGGACGAGATCGAAGAGTTTCTCTCGCAAGGGCGCCTGCGATCTGCTTCATGAAGGCTTCATAGCCGATCTTCGACATTCAGCGCGCTGGCGTCCACTCCGTCTGTCACCTCGCGCCCCGAGCTCGCTATGTCTGATCCCACCCAATCGCACGAGCCCACGAACCCGCGTGGCCTCGCACGTCATTACCTGGGCGACTTCATCTACGGCGCCAACGACGGCATCATTACGACGTTTGCCATTGTCGCCGGGGTTGCCGGAGCGGCGCTCGATGCGAGCATCGTGCTGATCCTCGGATTCGCAAACCTGCTGGCGGACGGGTTTTCGATGGGGGCCAGTAACTTCTTGGCGATTCGGTCGGCCGAAGCAGCGCGGTTCGCCGAGGGACGTGAGGTTGCGGAGCCGTTCCCGCTCCGGCATGCGACCGTCACCTTTGGGGCCTTCGTACTCGTTGGGGCGGTGCCCCTGATCAGCTACGTCATCGAACTCGAGCAGTCCGCTTTTCCCATCGCCGTCGCGCTGACGCTGGTCACGCTGTTCGGCGTGGGCGCGGGCCGCGCGCTGGTCGTCAACGTGCGGTGGTGGCTCAGCGGGCTCGAAATGTTGGTGGTCGGTGCGAGCGCGGCGGGGGTGGCGTTTGTCGTCGGAGCCCTGATCGCGCCACTGACCGGTTAATTGCCCGCGAGAGTCCGCAGCACGTAGTGCAGGATGCCGCCGTGCCGGTGGTAGTCGACTTCAACCGGCGTATCGAGACGGACTAAGACATCGAACTCGATGGTTGGACCGTCGGGTCGCTTCGCCCGGACCTTGAGTGTCGCGCCCGGCTGGAGCCCGTCGGCGATGCCACCGATGGTAAACGCCTCGGTACCGTCGAGCCTGAGAGCCGCGGCACTCACGCCCGCGGCAAACTGAAGCGGCAACACGCCCATCCCGATCAGATTGCTCCGGTGAATACGCTCGTAGCTCTCGGCGATGACCGCGCGCACGCCGAGCAGGAGGGTGCCTTTGGCTGCCCAGTCGCGTGAACTCCCCGTACCGTATTCCTTGCCCGCGAGTACCACGAGTGGGGTTCCCGCTTCCCGGTATCGCACGGCGGCGTCATAGATGCTGATCACGTCGCCGCTTGGAAAGTGCTTGGTCCAATTCCCCTCTTTGCCCCCAGCCAGCTTGTTTTTGATGCGGATGTTGCCAAACGTGCCACGCATCATGACTTCGTGATTGCCGCGTCGGGACCCGAAGGTGTTGAAGTCCAGCGGTCGCACCCCGTGGTCAAGCAGCCAAATACCGGCCGGGCCGTCCGCCGGAATCGCGCCGGCGGGTGAGATGTGGTCGGTCGTGGTGGTGTCTCCCAGCCACGCCAGCACCCGCGCGTCACGGATGTCGGTCACGGGAACCGGCTCGTGGGTGACACCGGTGAAGAATGGCGGGTTGGCGATGTAGGTCGATGCGGGGTCCCATGCAAACCGTCCTCCGGAGGCCTCGGGGATCGGGAGCCGTTGCCATGCCTCGTCGCCGGTGAATACCGCAGCGTATTCTTGCTCGAACATCTCGGGTTTCAGCGATTCCGACACAGCCTGGTTCACGGCTTCGGGGGTGGGCCAGATGTCCTTGAGAAAGACCGGCTTCCCGTCACGCCCTTCGCCGAGTGGCTCGGTCGCGAAGTCTATGTCGATGCGCCCGGCGATGGCGTAGGCCACGACCAGCATCGGCGATGCGAGGTAGTTCGCCCGCACCAGCGGGTGGATCCGAGCTTCGAAGTTTCGATTGCCCGACAACACCGCGGCCGCGACGAGTTCGTGATCTTGAATGGCTCGCGCAATCGGTTCCGCCAGGGGACCGCTGTTGCCGATGCAGGTGGTGCACCCGTAGCCAACGACAAAGAATCCCAACGCTTCCAAATCGGTAAGCAGCGTGGACTCGGTGAGATATTCGGTGACGACCTTTGAGCCGGGTGCGAGACTCGTCTTGACCCACGGCTTTCGAGAGAGTCCCCGGGCGACCGCATTGCGCGCCACCAGTCCCGCACCAATCATGACCGATGGATTCGAGGTGTTCGTGCAGCTGGTGATGGCTGCGATGACGACCGAGCCGTCTCGGAGCTCGAAGCGGCTTCCGTCGTATTCCACCACGGTGGATGGGGCGACGGGCTCGGCAATCGTGGCTATCGCCTCAGGCGAATGCCCCCCTTCCGAGGCCCACTGGGCGCCATTCAACTCCGGCACCGCGCGCTGGGCGCCTTGGGGAACCAGATTCGGAAGCACTTGGTGGAATGACTCCTTGATGCCGCTCAGCGGGACGCGGTCTTGTGGCCGCCTGGGCCCCGCCAGTGACGGCTCCACCGTGCTGAGATCGAGTTCGACGACGCTGGAGTAGTCCGGTTCAGGCGTGTCCGGCGTGTGAAAGATGCTGAGCTCCTTGGCGACGCGTTCGACCCGCTCGACGAGCGCTTTCGGTCGATTGGTCCGTTCCAGATACCGCAACGTCTCCGCGTCGATCGGGAAGAATCCGATCGTGGCCCCGTATTCCGGAGACATGTTGCCGATCGTCGCCCGATCCGCGAGACCTAGGGTCGACAATCCGGGACCAAAGAATTCGACGAACCGTCCGACCACGCCGTGTTTTCGAAGCATCTGCGTAACCGTCAACACGAGGTCGGTGGCGGTGGCGCCCTCGGGGAGTCTGTTCGACAACTTCATGCCGACGACTTCGGGGAGCTGCATGAAGTACGGTTGCCCGAGCATCACGGCCTCGGCTTCGATCCCGCCAACCCCCCATCCGACAACCCCCAGCCCATTGATCATCGTGGTGTGGGAATCCGTGCCGACGAGCGTATCGGGAAACGCGATCCGATGCCCGTTGCGTTCTTCCAGACGCACGACGCTCGCCAGGTATTCGAGGTTGACCTGGTGCACGATCCCGGTGCCCGGTGGCACCACGCGGAAGTTTCGGAACGCCTGCTGCGCCCATCGGAGAAGGGCGTATCGCTCGGCGTTCCGCTCCATCTCTTTGTCAACATTCCGCTGAAACGCCACATGCGAGCCAAAGAAGTCCACCTGAACTGAGTGGTCGATGACGAGATCGGTCTGCACCAACGGATTGATCTGGCCGGATTCGCCACCGAGGGTGACGATGGCATCACGCATGGCCGCAAGATCGACCACGGCCGGCACCCCGGTGAAATCCTGCAGCACCACCCGCCCCGGCATGAACGGGACCTCGAGACTCCGATCGGGCTCGGGTCGCCAATTCGCCACCGCGACCACGTGATCGTCGGTGATCGGGCCGTGTCCCGAGTGACGGAGCACGTTTTCAAGCAGCACGCGAATAGAAATCGGGAGCCGGTCGAGGTTGCCGACCCCTTGCTCGCTCAACGCGCCGATTCGATAGACCGTGGCATTGCCGTCGGAGAGAGCGAGTTCCGTTCGAGCATTGAATGGGTTAGTCATGGCACGTAAGATAGCGGCACCGATTACGATTTGAAATGACGGTTTCGGGTCCTTTGCGCCTGTGCCGCTCCCCGTGTAGTATGCGTCACCGCCGCACGAGAGCCGTGCAACGAGCAACCCCATCCCCCAGTGTGGAGAACGGCGAACCAATGACGGAGGGCACGTTGGTTGATTCCAAGGCCATGGACCAACTCTGCATCAATACCGTTCGCGTGTTGTCGATGGAAGCCGTGCAGCGGGCCAATAGCGGCCACCCGGGTGCGCCCATGGCACTGGCGCCGCTCACGTACGTGTTGTGGACCAAGCATCTCCGCCACAACCCGGTCCATCCCGAGTGGCCGGGCCGGGACCGGTTCGTGCTCTCGTGCGGACACGCCTCCATGCTGCTCTACAGCCTCCTCCACTTGACGGGGTACGATCTCTCGATGGACGACATCATGGCGTTTCGGCAATGGGGAAGCCGGACGCCCGGACATCCGGAGTACGGTCACACACCGGGCGTGGAGACGACGACTGGGCCCTTGGGCCAGGGAGTGGGAAACGCCGTCGGTATGGCGATTGCGGAAGCACACCTGGCACGGGTCTTCAATCGTCCCGGTCACGAGATCATCGGCCATCACACGTATTTTCTCGCGAGCGATGGCGACGTGATGGAGGGCGTGTCTCACGAAACGGCGTCGTACGCGGGACATCTCGGACTCGGCCGGTTGATCGGGTTCTACGACGACAACGGGATCACGATCGACGGCGAGACATCGCTCGCGTTCAGCGACGACACCGATCGACGATTCGAGGCGTACGGCTGGCATGTCCAGCGGGTGTCTGACGGCAACGACCTCGATGCGATCGATCGGGCCATCGACAACGCCAAAGCCGAGTCACGCCGTCCGTCCCTCATCATCGTCCGCACCCACATTGCATATGGGAGTCCCAACAAACAGGACACGTCCGCCGCGCACGGGAGCCCCTTGGGTGAAGAAGAGGTCCAGCTGACCAAGCAAAACTTGGGGTGGAAGTGGACGGAGGAGTTTTTCGTTCCGGACGAGGCTCGCGCGCGGTGGCGAGAGTGCGTAACGCGCGGCGCCCAACTCGAACGGCAATGGCAGGAGCGACACGACGCGTACGTGGCGGCGCATCCCGAACTCGCCCGCGAGCTGTCGCGGCGTCTGCGTCGGGAGCTTCCCGCCGGATGGGAGAGCACGCTGCCGGACTTCACGCTCGACCACGGGGCCATGGCGACCCGCGCGGCGTCCAGCAAGGTCCTCGGCGCCGTCGCCGCCCACGTCCCGGAGTTGTGGGGCGGATCGGCAGACCTCGGGGAATCGAACAAGACGCTCATTGAGGGTGCGCAGCCGCTCAGCCGGGAGAACCCGGCGGGGCGGAACATGTTTTTTGGGATTCGCGAGCACGGGATGGGATCCATCCTGAACGGCGTGGCGTTGCACGGGGGGTTCATCCCGTATGGGGCGACGTTCTTGATCTTCTCTGACTACATGCGTCCGCCCATCCGACTCGCGGCCCTCATGCACCTGCACGTGATCTATGTGTTTACCCACGATTCCGTAGGGCTGGGAGAGGATGGGCCGACCCATCAACCCATCGAGACGCTGTCCGCGCTCAGGGCGATTCCGAACCTCGCGGTCGTGCGTCCCGCGGACGCCACCGAGACGACCGAAGCTTGGCGAGCAGCGCTGACACACCGGGGCGGCCCGATCGCCCTGTCGTTGACACGCCAAAAGGTCCCGACACTCGATCGCGGCCGCCTGGCTTCGGCCGTGGGCCTCCGTCGAGGAGCGTACGTGTTGTCCGAACCCGAGAGCGGTGATCCCCCCCGTGCGGTGCTCATGGCCAGCGGGTCGGAGGTCGAGATTGCGCTGGCCGCGCAGGGCCGATTGGCCGACGAAGGCGTTCCGACGCGTGTGGTGAGCGTACCCTGCATGGAGTTCTTTGCCGATCAACCTGCGTCGTATCGAGAAACGGTGCTCCCGCGCGATGTACCGGTTCGGGTTGCGATTGAGGCTGGGCATCCGATGTCGTGGTATCGGTGGGTCGGGGATGCTGGCTCCGTCGTGGGGTTGGACCGATTCGGGGCGTCGGCACCCGGCGAACGGATTTATCAGGAGCTGGGTCTGAACGCGAAGTCCGTCGCGGAACGGGTCCGGCAACTGCTGTAACGTGGGCACCCGAATCGGGGGGGACATCATGTTGCGCGGCTTCAAGGCCTAACATGTACATCAAGCATGAGGTCGCCGCTCGCGGGAACGATCCGAAACGGGTAGCCGCCGAAGCCGCCGTGCGGCTCGTCCGATCGGGGATGGTCCTCGGGCTGGGGACGGGCTCGACAGCCAAGTTCGCGGTGCTCGCCCTGGGGCGCCTGCTCACCGCGGGCAAACTGGACGGTCTGGTTGGGATTCCCACCTCCACGGAGACCCGGCGGCTCGCGGAAGCGGAGGGGATTCCCCTCAGCGATCTCGAGACGCACCCGCGAGTGGATCTCACGATCGATGGCGCCGACGAAGTCGACCCCGTCGGGAACCTCGTCAAGGGCGGTGGCGGCGCGCTCCTCAGAGAGAAAATCGTGGCAACAGCGAGCGAGCGGTTCGCCGTGGTGGTTGATGACTCGAAACTCGTGGTGCGGCTTTGCGAACGGATGGCGCTCCCGGTAGAAGTCGTTCGGTTTGGTTGGAAGAGTCACGAACCCACGATCCGGTCGCTGGGCGCAGACCCGGAGCTCCGCAGAGGGCCAGACGGACAGCCGTTTGTGACCGACGAGGGCCATTACATTCTAGACTGTCGATTCTCTCAAGGCCTGGCTGACCCGTCGGCGGTACACGCCGTCCTTCACCATCGCCCTGGTGTGGTCGAGACGGGGCTCTTTCTGGAGATGTCTCCCGAAGTGTTTGTCGGCCGTCGCTCCCCGTCGTGAAGCAGGTTGGCGCCGCGTTGATCGGGTTGCTTGCGGCGGTCGTGTGTGTCAGTCTGGGCCTCTGGCAACTCAGCCGGCTGGAGGACCGCCAAGCGTCCAATGCGGTCGTCGAGGCCAGCCTGTCCCGGATGCCCGTCCGCCTCGACCGCGCGCTTCCGG
>JBFIZG010000019.1:0-20589 GCA_041604955.1 Gemmatimonadales bacterium
GGTTTCGGCGCAAGAACCCAGTCACGCAGCTCCTCTCCTACCTCCGGAACTCGTGGGACGGAACGCTGTTTATTTTCCAGCTCATCGGGATCGTCCGGCGGCACGACGTCGATGTCATCTACTGCAACCACATGATGGTCAAGATCATGGGAGTTCTGGCCGGCTTGGTTACGCGCCGTTCGGTGATTCTCCACTGCCGGACCATCTACGAGAACCGCGCCGAACGTTTTCTGTACGCCAGCCTCGCAAGGCTCCCGCACGTGAAGCGGATCGTCGCCGTGTCAAACGCAGCGGCTGCGAACTTCTCCGCCATCGCCCACAAGGTCCGCGTCGTCCCGAACGGCGTTCCGCATCCTACGAAGAATGTTGCGGGGACGTTGCGGCAGACATTTGGGATCGCTGACTCGACGACCGTTGTGGCCTTTGTCGGACGGGTCGTGAAATGGAAAGGCATCGACATCTTCATGGCGGCCGCCGAGGAAGTCCTGCAAGTCCGAAACGACATCGTATTCGTCATTGTCGGAGAAGCCCCCGTGGGGTCGGGAAACGGCACGGCCCGCGACTATCAGGCGCAAATCCATCAGAAGAACCTCGACAAGGGCATCCTCTTCACGGGCTTCACGCCCAACATCGGGACGTACCTCCGCGACATCAACGTCGTCGTCGTTCCGTCCATCAGCCCGGACCCCTGCCCGCGCACCGTCATCGAGGCAATGGCGTTTGGTATTCCGATCATCGGATCTGCAACAGGCGGCATCACGGAGACAATTATGCACGACGAGACCGGCCTCCTAGTTGAACCCGGCAACGTCGCCGAAGTCCGGAAGCAGATTCTACGCGTACTCGACGACCAGCCGCTCCGCACCCGTTTGGGTTCCGGAGCCAAACAGGCTGCGCGTCAGCGGTTCAGTGCAGAGAAGGTGTCGAAGGAGATCCAACAAATCATTGAAGAGACGCGGAACGGCAGGGTGCCGCGGGGATGACGTGTTCCCGGCGCTGTCGACAACCCCGCAGGCACCGGGCGGAGGGGCGCCGTCCCCGCATTGACGCGCGCCGATACCACTGAACGCCCCGCGGCGTTCGGCCTCCGGCACGCGGACCCACCCATGAAGGTGTTGGTCGTAACGTTCGAGTTCGTCCCCTTTTCGGGTGGCATCGCGTATTACACACAGAGTATCGCCAAGGGGCTTGCCGATCTGCACTGCGACGTGCGAGTCCTTGCGCCCCGGTATCCCCACGACGATGCAGTTGACGGTCTAAACCGGTTCCACACCGTGCGGATGGACGTCAGTCATGGCACCGGAGAACTCACGCGCTTCGTCCCCGGTCTGCGATATCTCAACGAGCACATACGACAATTCGATCCCGATGTGGCGTTGTTGACCAGCGATCTGGCGCACGGGATCGGTTCATGGGCGTGCAAACGGTCCGGTGTTCCCTTCGTGACCGTTGTGCACGGTTCTGAAATCGTGAAGCATTTTCCCCCGAGGAACCTGAAACAGGTCATTCAATCCCGTTGGTTGCGGTGGGCATACACCAACGCGGGCGCAGTCTTTTGCGTCAGTCACTTCGTAAAATCGCTCATGGTGAGCGCGGGCTTCGACGAACGACGACTCATGGTCGTGCACAACGGGGTGGACGACGCCATGGTCGAGACCCGCACGGCGTCCGCCGATGTCGCAGCGGTCAGGACCCGTTACGGGCTGGACGGCAAACTGATCATATTGACCCTCGCGCGGCTCGTTCCGCGTAAGGGACAGGCGCAAATGATCCGCGCCATGCCCGCAATTCTCGAGCGATATCCGAACGCCTGTTACGTCATCGCGGGAACGGGAGAAGAAAGCGATCGTCTGAAAGCGCTTGCCCAAGACCTCGCCGTCGACGATGCCGTCGTGCTGACGGGTGAAGTTCCGGCGGTGGAGAAAATCCCTCTGCTGGACCTGTGCGATGTCTACGTCCTGCCGAGCCTTGCGGTCGGCCAGCGAGTCGAAGGATTGGGGATCGCCGTGTTAGAAGCAGCAGCCCGGGCACGACCCGTGATCGGTACCCGTCACGGGGGAATCGGGGAGATCATCGAGGACGGTGTGACCGGATATCTCGTGGACGAAGCGGACCCCGCGCAGCTTGCGGCGCGCGTCCTCGCGTTGTTGAACGACCGACCCCTCGCCAAGCGGCTCGGCGCCGCCGCCAGGGAACGCGTTCAGAACGAATTCCTGGCCACCCACATGTCCAAACGATCCAAACATCACTTGGCCCGTGTACGCCAATCCGCAGCCGGAACATCCCGTGGTGACCGTATCGGATCCCGATCGACACGCTGATTCCACAACGGTTGCCAAGGGCGCCGCCATCAACCTCTTCGGGATACTCGCGAGAGCGTCCCGAGTCCTCTTCACGCTCTTCGTCACACGGGTGGCCGGACCACGCGTCTTCGGACTGTTCACGCTTGCCGTGGCAGTCGTCGAAGTCACGACCCGATTCACGATCTTCGGAATGGACAAGACGCTCCTCAAGTTCGTTCCAGAGGTACGGGACGCGGACGACCCAGCCGTCTACAGAATTCTCGCGACCGTGTTTCGCATCGGACTGTTGTTGGCGCTGTTCGCGACGCTGACGGTCGCGATGTTCGCTCCATGGATATCCGACGAATTGCTTCACAAGCCTGAATTGCGCCGTCCCCTCAGGCTGATCGCGCTGTCCTTCGTACCGCTCACGCTGCTCAACCTCATCTTATCAGCAACGAAGGCCCTCAAGATCATGGCGTATGACGCCATCGTCACGGGCATGGTGCTGCCGATCTTCTTGCTGCTGTTTTCGTTGCCCATCCTATGGTTCGCGGACGCCACAGCAATCCTGACGCTTGCGTATACGGGCACCACGTGTGTCGCACTGGTCGTTGCCGCTGGTTTGTTTCGCACGCACTTCTCGCTCACGCGCGCACTCTCGACTCCCACAAACGGGACGTTCAGCCGCGTCGTCAGATTCTCCACGCCATTGGGGCTCCACGACTTCATCCAGTACTTGGGCATCAAACTCGAACTCTTCATCCTCGCCTTCTTTGTCAGCCCGCTCGAGCTGGGGATCTACGCCTTGGCGGTGGAACTGGCATTCGTCATCCGAAAGTTCCGCCAGATCTTTGACCCCATCTTGATTCCGGTGATGTCCGAGGCGCAGGGAAACCAGCAACTGGACCGTGTGCGCGGAAACATGACGCGGGTGATTCGCTGGATGCTGGTGTTGGGCGTGTTCTACGTGGGAGCAATGTCCCTGTTCGCCGAGCCGGTCCTGAGCATTTTTGGCGATGACTTCGCTCGGGGGGCAGTAGCGTTGGTCGTGTTGTGCGTGGCGCACCTCATTGCGGCGAGCACGGGACTCCTGGACATGGCCATGATGGTCTCGGGACGCCCACGTATCAATCTCCTCAACGTGTGTATCGTGCTCGTTGCGCAGACGACGCTCAATCTGTTGCTCGTGCCTCGGTTCGGCTTGGTGGGAGCGGCCGGAGCTGCGCTGGGCTCGTTTACACTCATCGCCGCGATCCGGCTGGGACAGAGTCTGATGATCCTCCGCTTGAACCCCTTTGCCTGGAACCAGCTGAAGCCCATTCTTGCCGGCGTCGTGGCAGGGCTCGCCGTGCTCGCCATTCGAGGAGGCCTCAGATCCCTCGGCGTCTCCGTCACCTGGCTCGTCTTGCTGCTCGTGTTTGCGTTGTCGTACGGTCTCGTACTGAGAATCGTGGGACTAGAGGGGGAGGACCGTCGCTTGATTGGCGTCTTGCTGCGTTCTTCCCGATCATCGCCTCCCGGCGAATGATCGAGCCGCGTCACGCGCACCGGCTCACGGATCCCGATACACTTTGCCATCCTTCATGACGAACACGACCCGCTCGAGCGCGCCGATATCCGCGAGCGGGTTGCCCTGGACTGCGATGATGTCGGCAAGCATACCGCGTTCCAGATTACCCCGGTCCGAGAGAAAGAGCGCTTCGGCGGCTTCAGTGGTGGCGCTCACCACGGCATCTCTTGGCGACTCTCCGGCCGCATGGCGTCGCTGGAACTCGATCGCCGTGTTGCCTTCCCACAGCCACCCGCGATTCGCGTCCGTGCAAAAAATAATCTTTACTCCTGCCTCGACGGCGTTCGCGAAGACGCCCCTCCGAATCGGAAGGAACTCGCTCGTATAACGGAGCGCTTCATCCGTAAAGCCCATCTCGTCCGCGTGAGCCACGTAGTACTCACCGAGGTACAAATTGGGACACAGGTAGGCGCCGTGTTCGACCATCAGCGCGATCGACGTCGCGTCCATCAGGGCACCATGTTCGATGGTCCGCGCACCAGCCAACACCGCTCGTTGTACACCGGCCGGTGCGTGGGCGTGCGCCGCAACGGGCTTCCCGTGTTTCGTCGCCTCGTCCACAAACCAGTTGAGCTGCTCCTGTGAGTAGACGGGTGTGCCACCCTGACGACTGCTCCTGGTGGCCATGACCTTGATCCAATCCACCCCTCGCTCGGCTTTTTGCCGTACGAGACGCCGGATTTCCGCTTCGGTGGCTGGGGCGTCGCCCCGATTCGCACGATCGCCCTCCGCGCCGGCCAACACGTTGTCATCGAACCATTGTGAGGAAACGGAAAGCCGCGGGCCCTCGACCAATCCCGCGTCGATCGCATCTCGGAGATCGATCGCCACGTAATCCGGATCTCCCAAACTTCGGACAGTCGTGAATCCGCTCATCAGCACCGAGCGGGCGTTTCGAGCACCGAACAGCGCAAGCTTTGCGTCACGCGCACCGCGCTCGTAGGTCGCCGCGATGTGGACGTGACCGTCGATCAGGCCGGGGAGAATCGTGTACCCGGTCAAGTCGATCACTCGGGTACCCGCGGGCCGCACCTGGGACGAGCGAACCGCGACGATCTGGTTGCCGCGTATCTGGATGACCGGGTTAGGAACAGGATTGCCATGGCCGTCGATCGCGAGGTCGGATACGATGGCGACGTCGACGTCTTGCGCGGGCGCGGGAAGCGCGGCGCAGAGCAAGAGCAGGGCAAGTGCCGCGGAACGGCATGTGCTGTTCGGCGTTGTCATGTTCCCCCCTTTGTCTCTCTGCGACCTCCCCTGACCTCTGAGTTCTCTGTGGCTACAACTGCGTTCTCGGTAGCCACAGAGTCCACAGAGCAAGACGGAGATCACAGAACCGGACAAACGACACAGACGCAAGACGTTCGATGTTCGATGTTGTTGAAAGTTGAAAGTTGAAAGTTGAAAGTTGAACGTTGAACGTTGAACGTTGAAAGTTGAACGTTGCTCCCCTCACCCCTTGAGCACCTCATCCAACAGGAACAGATCCGTGAGCAAGGCACGAACGTGAATGGAAGCGTTCAGGTTGTCGATCAGTTGAGAGCTGATGGATGACTGGGCCATCACGAGACGAACGGCCGCCTGTGCGCTCTTCGCGTCCCGATCCAGCACGTCGATCATCGCGTGATACGCCTCCGCCGAGCTGGGATGCTCTTCGTTCACGAGTTGGGTGAAGCCGCCCCCGAGACCCGCGAGCGCATGGTCGGCGCGCTCCAGCAGGTCACGTATCTTATCCGTGGAGCCGCCTCCCTCTCCCGATACCCCCTGCGCGGCATACGCGAGAAAAAACTCGTAGCATTCCTCGATCGTATCGATGCGTTTCCTGAGCTCGTCTCGGTTCACGCGCTACCTGGATCTTTCGTGTGGATGGCGCGACAGAGGCCGCCGCGGATCAGCTGACCGACTGCTTTTCCGGTGAGGTTCCGGGCAGCGTCGATGCGCGGGTGGCGTCGGCCGGGACACGTGTGGCCGACGAATCGACCACCCAGCGTGTCGGATCGTGGTGTGCGAGAAACTCCTGGCGGGTAATCCATCCCTTGATCATCGACCTGGTAATCCAGCGTTTTTCGGGACGAATCGCAAAGTAGATATGGGCGAGAGTCATGGTAATGAGCGCCACGCCACACACGCCATGCACCACATAAGTCACACCCCAGAGTTGGTCTGACAAGATGTAAGGGTTGCGTTCCCAGAACGGGGTGTCGACGCGAAACATCATGAGGATGCCTGTCGCGATCGCGCCGATCGTGACGACGGAGACCGAATGGTGGTACAGCTTGTGGTCCAACGGATACTTTCCCGCTTTCTCCGGGGATGGGGGTGAGCGTTTGAAAAACCCTCTCACGCTCCTCGCGCCCTCTTGCACGTCTGCGGCGCCGATCACCATCGACCGAAAGTCCTCGCGTGTAATCGCGTGCACGACGTGATACACCACGGTGAGCAGCAACCCGATCCCCGCGATCCAGTGGATGGTCACCCAAGGGAACTGAATGCCGATCACCGGGACAAACGCCGTTATGAGCAGCGCGAACATGGCGAGCGACATCAACCAGTGGAACACCCTGGCGGGCGCGGCGTGGCGCACGACGCGCTCAGAGGCCTGTACGTTCGACGGTGCAGCAGCAGCCCCGGAAACCGGGGTCGTCTTGGGCGCGAACCACTTGACGGAGATCGCATGCCCCACCACAAACACGATGCCGACCGCGAGCGCGAGCCACATGAGGTCCCACGCGATTCCCAACATCACCTGTTGGTCCCACGGGTTGCTCGCGCGCCGGAGGAACTCCATTTACGCCTCCGTTCCCCGAATCGAGCGTCGTACCAGGTTCCGCATGAGCGGCAGCTTGTAGTCGTTGTGTCGCAGGGGCCGCGCGCCTCGGATGGCAAGCTCGCCGGCCGCGGCCGCCGTCTCCTCGCTCACCGGCTTGCCACGAACCTCCCGCTCCACGGCATCCAAACGCATGGGGAACGGCGCCACGCCGTTGACCACTACTCGCGCGTCTTGAATCACCCCACCACTCACCGCCATTGCACTGGCAACGCTCACGAGCGCAAAGTCCCACGACTGACGGTCGCGTACCTTCTCGAAGTAGAACGTGGCGTCCGCCCACGCATTCGGAATACGGATGGTCGTCAGCAAATCGCCGGGACGGAGCATCGTCATGCGTGTGATGTCGGTTCCGGGACCGATGAAGAAATCTTCGGCGTCGAAGACCCGTTCGCCTCGGCGGTTCCGCACCACCATCTTTGCATCGAGGGCGATGAGCGCGGGGGCGGTGTCCGACGGATTGACCGCCACACAGCGGTTGGCGCCGAACACACAGTGCTCCCGGTTCATCGCCTGCGGCGCCGCTGCGTAGCAGACGTTGCCACCCGCGCGATAGCACGGCCACCCGCCGCGATAGTACCAGCATCGCGTGTCCTGCGAGACGTTGCCGCCCAGCGTGCCCGCGTTTCGGATTTGCGGCGTCGCGACGTGACGCGCAGCATCGGCTAGCAATTCGTAGCGACGCCGGATGTCGGTGTTGGAGGCGATGTCCGTGAGCGTCGTCATCGCGCCGATCTCGATGCCGTCGGCGCCAGACCGAATACCCGTCAGCTCCGCGACACCGCCCAAGTCGACGACCGCCTTGGGGCGTTTGATGCGATCCTTGAACCAGTCGAAGCTATCGAGACCCCCGGCGAGCACCCACGCGTCGGCCCCATATCGATCCAGCAGGGTGAGGGCATCCTCGGTGCTCGTCGGCTGGAACAGCTCGAACGCCGGGATCATGTCGCGAATGACAGCCATGCTTTAAACCCTCCCCGTCAGACGTGCGTGTCGAGACGTCGATACGGTTGCTCGCGGCCCTCGAGCGCCGCCAAGATCACGTCGGCGGTCAGCGGCGTGCGGCAAAGACATTTCCCGCCCAGCGCATCAGCAATCGCAGACGTGATTGCCGCAGCGCCCGCACCGATGGGTGGCTCCCCGATTCCCTTTGCACCCACCGGCGTCTCGGGATCGGGTTCGCCTACTGCCGCCCAATCCATCTCGAGCGGCACGTCGAGAATGCCTGGCGGCCGCGCGGTGTAGAGCCGGTGCGCAAACGGCACGCCCCATTTGGGGTCGAACACCCATTTCTGGCTCCGCGCCATCCCGAATCCCTGCACGCCACCGCCGTGGAGTTGCGCGGCCAGGCTCCTGGGATGGAGCACCGTGCCACAGTCGGTGACCGCTGTATAGTCCTCGAGGTCCACGTGTCCCGTCTCGACATCGACAGACACGACGGCAAACCCGATCACGAAGGACCACGTACCGCCTTCGCGACCGTACGTGTCCTTCGCAGCCGCAATGAGCCCTTCTCCCTGGAGCGCGCGAGCGGAGGCGACCGTCATCTCGTGGAGATCTTCGGCCAGATCCTGACCGCCGTATCTGCCACCAAGCTGCACAGCACGCCGCGCGGCGCGCCCAAAGCTCATCCCCCGTGAGGGGTTCGCCCTCGCATAGACACGGCCGTTCGCCGTCACATACTCTCGCGGCGCACCGCCCAGGTCTCGCGCTGCGATTTCCTGGAGCTTTTGACGCGCGTCCATTGCCGCCGCATGGTTCGCCCGGGTGTGCGCGTGCGTGGTTTGACTTCCGGCCTGCACCGAACTCCAGGGCAGGTGTTTGCTCGTGTCGCCCCAGACCACGACACAGCGGTCCCACGGCATGCCGAGCACGTCGGCCGCGACACGGGCGGTATCGGCAAACGAATGTGTGCCGAGGTTGCCGATGCCCTGGTGGATATAGAGCTTGCCGTCGGGCCGAATGACGAGGAGGCCGTCGAACCCGGTGGAGCCGCCGACGAACGGACTCAAGCCGACGCCGACCCCGGTCACCTTGGTGCCCTGACGGCGACCGCTCAGTTGTTTCTTTTCTTCCCAACCGAACCGTTCGACACCGAGATCGAATGCTTCGCGAACGAAGGCGCTTGTGAGCGTTCCCTGATTCGCCCCGAACCGTGAATCATGGGTCGGCGCGTTCAGACGGCGCATCGCCACACGATCCACGCCCAGCTCGCGGGCGGCCTTATCCATGAGGGGTTCGAGCATTGCGACGATCTGCGCGCCACCAGGCTGCCGCTGCGCAGACCGCGGCGGCGTGTTGGTGTAGACCGACACGGTGCGGAACCGCATGGCCGTCGGCTGATACGCGAGTGACGCCACCGTTGCCGCCGTGCCTCCGTCACCCGAGCGGCCGTACGGACCGTGATCTTGCACGATGTAGAGATCGATGGCGGTCACCTTGCCGTCGTTTCGCCACCCGAGTTTGACCCACGCCTGATACGCAGGCCGCGCGCGCCCGATGTAATTCTCTTCGTACCGCGTAATCCGGAGCATCACCGGGCGCCCGATCTTCTTGGACAGGAGCGCCGGCACGTGCATGATGGGGCTGCCCGAGATCTTGCTCCCAAACCCGCCGCCACAGTACTCCCCGACGAACACGACGTCCTCGAGGGGGAGTTCCAGGGCATTCGCGAGCGCCCACTGAGTTCGCGCGGTGCTCTGCGTCGATCCATACAAGTAGAGCTTCCCGTTTTGCCAGTACGCCATGCAGCTTCGGGGTTCCAACGGATGGTGTGTCAGCGATTGGTGAACGATCGTGTCTTCGAGGATCAGGTCTGCGGCCGCAAACCCGGCGTCGAGGTCTCCGACCGACCACTCCGACGCCGGCTGGCCCATTGGGAGTGTTGCGTTCCCCGCCCGGGCAAAGTCTTCCTCGGTCCACTTGAGCGATTGGAACGACTGTTCGAACCAGGTGTTTCCCTGACTCCTCGCGTTCGGACCGCCGGGACGCAGTGACTCGAGCGGGTCGAGCACAAACGGGCGGGGCTCGAAATCGACCTTGATCCTCTCGATGGCGTCGGCCGCCGTGGTCTCGTCGACGGCGGCAACCGCGAGGATCGGTTCTCCCACGTAGAGCGGCTCGTTGGTGAGCGCGCGTTCGTTGGGAGGCTCCACCGCGGGGAGATCGTCCGCGGTCAGCACGCCGATGACACCAGGCATGCGCAGCGCCTCCCTCGTATCGATGTTTCGAACCCGCGCGTGTGGCATGGGGCTCGACAGCAGCTTGGCGAAGACCATGCCTTCGGCGCGGAAATCCTCGGCGTACTTGGCCCGGCCCGTGACCTTTGCCACCAGGTCCGGCGGGGTGATGTCCTGCCCGACGAGCGTATCAGCCACTGTTGGTCGCCTCCCCGTCGCCCGGCCTTAGGCGCTCCGCCGGGCGTACTCGGCGGCTCGCATGGCGGAGTTCAGGATCTTGTTGTAGTCCCCGCAGCGACACAGGTTGCCACTCAACGCCTGGGCGGCCTCTGCTCGCGTGGGGTTGGGGTTCGCCTCGACCATGGCAACCATGCTCATGATGAACCCGGGCGCGCAAAACGCGCATTGAAATCCCGTCTCGTCGACGACCGCCTGCTGGACCGGATGTAACTCTCCGCTCGGACTGGCCAGCCCCTCGATGGTGGTGATCTCCCTACCTCGCACCGTGTGTGTCAGCGTCGAACACGAATAGCGCGTCACGCCATCCACGAGCACGGTGCATGCCCCGCACTCCGCACGATCGCAGCCCAGCTTCGTGCCGGTCAAACCGAGCTTGTAGCGGAGTGTCATCGCAAGGGTCTCGTACGGCAAGACGTCGACGGGGCGCCGTTGCCCGTTCACGGTGAGCACCACCAAGCGTTCGACGGCTTCCTGCGCCGTACGCGGAGCCGCCTGCGCTCCCGGGGCTCGGAACAGGTACCCAGTCGACGAGACGGCCGCACCGGCGGCGATCACACCCTTGATGAAGGATCGGCGGGAGACGGCGTGGGATTCACTGTCGAGGATCGTGTCTACGTCGGACATCGGAGGAGGCCCTCCTTATCAGCACGTCATTCGAGAAATTCCAATGTACGTCGGAATGCTGGACCTGGCGAGGGCTGAACGGGGGTCGACGGGCGATTCGCGACCCGGGTGAGTGGCGCCTCCCTACGGGGGAGTCACGCCCCGGCGTCGGGCGTCATTTTCCCGCGCGCTTTTCGGGCAATCGGACCATCGAGGCTCGACGGAGTCTAACCGTTGAACGGCGACCGTCGACCCGCTGGCTGATCGCTTTGCTCGCTACCTATTCGTGAGCGAGCGCGCCTTCGATGGCGGTGTGGAGCTCAGCGTAGTCCGCTGGCTTTTGAAAGAACGCTACCGCGCCGGCGCCGAGGGCTTTCTGCCGATGGACCGCCTCGTCTTCGGCGCTCACCACGATGACCGGAAGCGTCAGCAGGAGATTGAGCTTGGCCAAGCGTTCGAGTACGAGATAGCCGTCTCCGGCGGGTAACCCGATGTCCAGTAGGACGAGATCCGGTTGGACGCGGCGGACCGCGCTGATGGTCTGAACGCAGTCGCTCGTGACTGCCACCTTATATCCGCTCGCTTTGAGCCGGATCGACAGACCCTGTAGTTGATCCGGATCGTCGTCGACTACGAGAATCGTCTTCCGCGTTCGCTTTATCATCGGGGTATGACCTCCGGGGTGACTTCCCCTACAAGTTGCTCGTGAATCGTGCGGACGACCGCGTCCGCAAGACTTCCGCAAGGGTCCGTCCGATCGTCGGCGGCCACTGCCGGAAGCTCATGGGTCTTCGTCTGGATGTGAACAACAGGCGCCTCACCGTCTCTTACCGAAGCAACCCAATCGACCAGATCGGACACGAGTTCTTCTTCTCGCGGTGGTTCTCCCAACACGAGGACGAAGAGTCGGTGCGTCGAACCGATTCGATAGCTTCCTGGCAACAGCAGGTTCGCTGGAGAGAGACGCCCTTCCACCGTCAACCATGCCTGATACATGAGGTCACCGACACTGTCCACCGCAAGGTCGTCGCTCACTAAGAACTCGATGCCCAACAGCGAGACCGCAATCGACGTGTCCTTGTTCTCTGACAACGTTTGTGATATGAAGTCGAGGAGTGAGATCACTGGGAGAGTGAAGTGAAACGTCGTACCGCGACCCGGATCGCTCTCAGCCCAAATCTCACCCCCGTGCCTCGACACCAGGTCCTTACAGATGTGGAGACCCAACCCGAGCCCCTTACGCGCCTGCGGACGCACGTCCTGGATCTGATACAGCTGATCGAAGATCCGGTCGCACTCCTCGACGGCGATCCCGCATCCGCTATCGGCCACCGACACTCGCACGAAATTTACGTTCTCCGGATGGGAGCTTGCGCTGATCGCGATCGTACCGCCCTTAGCGGAGAACTTCAGCCCGTTGTCGACGAGATTCGTCAAAATCTGGGTTAGACGGGTCGGATCCGCATAGACGAACGGAAGCGACGACGCGTCGACATTCGATGTCAAGGAAATGTCGTGCAAAGCTGCCGAGACTTGGAACGAGAGGAGCACGTCACTGACCACGTGATGCAGGTCGACGGCCGTACGATCCAGTTCGATCTTCCCGCTCTGCACTCGGGTCACCTCGATTAGGTCGCCAATCATCCGTCGCAACTGTTTCGCGTTTCGATCGACGATGCCCAAATACTCTCGTTGCGTTGGCGTGAGGTCTCCGCCAAGACCGTCGAGCAAGATCGACACGAACTGAAAGATGACCGTGAGCGGCGTCCGAAGCTCGTGGGAAACGTGGGAAAGGAATTGGTCTTTGTGCTCCAGTTGTTGCCGTCTACTCCTGTCGAGTTCCCTGAGAGCCCACCGAAGCTCCAGTTGGGACACCACTTCACGACTCAGAACCTCGAGCGCTTGCCTGGCTTTTTCCGTAAAGCGCCGCGGCTCCCGGTCGATCACGCAGAGTGTACCCAACGCGTGTCCCTCCGAGGTCACGAGCGGTGCACCTGCGTAGAACCGAATGGCAAAGTCACCCGTCACCAGAGGGTTTTGCCGAAACCGGTCGTCGTCGCGCGCGTCCTCTACGATGAGAGATCGACTCGGGTCGACAATCGCATGCGCACAAAACGCCACCTCACGGGGTGTCTCAGCCACATCAAACCCAACCTTGGATTTAAACCACTGCCGATCCCGATCGATCAGGCTGATGGCGGCAATGGGGGTTCCACAAATCTGAGAGGCCAGAAACGCGATGTCGTCGTACGCGATCTCAGGGGGCGTGTCGAGAACGTGATATTTTTCGAGCGCCGCAAGGCGTAGCTCTTCGTCGGCCGGCGTCGGGGGTCTGATCACTGTCCGTTATGGTCTCCATGGGCCCGTACGGTCGCACGCCACTTACTGAACGCGCCAAGATGCAACGTACAGGGAGCGGCGCCCCCCCTTCGGTGAGGCGTGTCACATGGTTTGCACCCAGTGTGGTTCAACGAAAGACGGAATCACAGAGAGAAGTAGGAGCCGGGCAGCGAACTGTCCGAGCGGTGTAAGAGGATGTTGCTGGAGAAGGAAATCGTGTGTGCTCGTCGTAGCGCTCAGCTCACTGCTTCATCACCTGACACCTGACACCCGGCACCTGTCACCTGACACCTGTCACCTGTCACGTGTCACCTGTCACCTGTCACATCCGCGGCGCCGCGGGCTTCGCAGCATAAATGAACTCGTAGTAGTCGCGCATCTTGAGCTTCCTCGCCGCCTCGGCATCCACGATCACCTTGGCGTCCCGATGCAGTTGCAACGCGCTGGCGGTGATCATGCTGGTCACCGGTCCCTCTACCGCTAACGCGACAGCTTCTGCTTTCTGTTTTCCGCTGGCGACCAGGAGGAGCTTCCGAGCATCCAGAATCGTGCCCACTCCCATGGTGATGGCATACACCGGAACGTCGTCCCGGTTTTCAAAGAACCGCGCGTTGTCGTCGATCGTCTGTTTGGACAGCGTCTTGAGCCGAGTGCGTGACGTCATCGAGCTGGCAGGCTCGTTGAAGGCGATGTGGCCGTCTGAACCGATGCCGAGGATCTGGAGATCGATCCCTCCGCATTCGACGATGCGCTGCTCGTACCATTCACAGAATGCGGGGTAGTTGCTCGTCGTGCCCGACGGAATGTTGATGTTGTGTGCCGGGATATTGACGTGTTTGAAGAAATGCTCGTGCATGAAGTAGTGGTAGCTTTGCGGGTGTTTGATGCCCAGACCGACATACTCGTCGAGATTGAACGTCGTCACCCGTGAAAAATCGAGCTGTTCCTCCTTGTGCAAGCGTACCAGTTCCTGATACAGTCCGAGCGGCGTCGATCCGGTGGCCATGCCAAGTACCGCATTGGGCTTGGTATTCAGTACCTCGACGACGACCTCCGCCGCTACCCTACTCATGTCCTCGTAGGTCTTCTGCAGAATCACTTCCATGGAAAACCTCTCGTGAAAGGCCGGCCGGGAGCAATGAGAGAAAGTGCACCGTACGGAGTACGGAGGGCAAGAGAGCCAGTCAAGGTGCAGAGTACAGAGCACGCAGTACGGAATTCAGAGGCCAGGCGCCGGTCCGGCTGTGTTCCTCAAGACCCGGTCGGAGGCGTACGAGAGAGCGATGTGATATACTAGGACGATGACGTGCTCCGAGCCGCGGCACCCGAAAGTCAGGACCGGTCCAATCGCCGTCGTTGGCCTCCTCGCGACGATCGCCTGCGGTTCTTCTACCAGTCCAAATCCCAACTTCCCGAGTCCGGCCGACCCGGACATCTCACAATTGACGATGGCGCTGGATCGTGACTCGCTGAATCTCATCGTGGGAGATGGAGCAACGATCGTTGCGCATGTTCGGGACGCCGAGAACCAGCCGAGGATGGACATCAACGTTACGTGGGAGGCTGCTGATTCTGGTGTCGCGTCGATCAGCTTCACGGGTCGGATCGGTGCGCGCGCACCCGGCCACACATGGATTCGCGCGCGTTATGGCGTGCTCCTTGACAGCGCCAGCGTGACGGTAAAGGCGTTTCCGGGATTTGTGGAAATCACCTCTGTACCGGCAACCGTCGCGATCGACGATACGGTGCGCTGGTCCGCGCGACTCATCGGTGGACAGAGCGGGCGCGTCGTGCACCGTCCGATCGTGTGGTCCGTTGGCGATCCCAACGTCGCTTCCGTGTCGGCGACGGGCGTGCTGCTTGGCCGAACCCCTGGGAGCACGACGGTGACCGCGCGAGTCGCCGGGCTCGAGGCAAGCGATCGGCTGAACGTGATGCCACCCAGGTTTCTGGAGGTGAGTGCCGGACGGGCGCACACGTGCGCGGTGACGGTGACGGGTCTGGCATACTGTTGGGGGTCCAACGAACATGGTGAACTGGGAATCGGTCAAGCGACACCGTCGATTCCTAGCCCGGTCCTGGTGAGCGGTGGCTTACGATTTCACTCCGTCCAGGCAGGGTCGGGGTACACGTGCGGCGTGAGCCGGGAGCAGCAAGCCTATTGCTGGGGCGATGATTCGATGCTCGAACTCGGAAATCCGAGCGTCGGGAAGATCAGCACGGTCCCAGTGCCCGTCTCCGGCGGACATGCGTTCGCCGCCCTCGGAACGAGCGACATGACCCATACCTGCGGAATCACCGATCGAGGTGTCATCTGGTGCTGGGGCTACAACCGCTTTGGTATGGTGGGCAATGGATCCACCCGCGACGAGCCCGTCCCAATACAGGTCGGCGAGAACGAGCAGTTCAGCGCGCTTTCGGTCGGCAATTCCCGCACATGCGGTGTGACGTTGACGGGGTCGGTCGTGTGCTGGGGCCGAGGAGGAGCGACACTGTTTGCGAACGAACTGGTGACGTATGAGTATTGCGGCCCAACGCCTTGTGCGACCAACCCGGTTACCGCGATGACGAGCGAATCGTTTCGCTCGGTGAGCACGGGAAAAGATCACACGTGCGCGCTGACGCCCGACCACCGGCTCCTCTGTTGGGGACGAAACGAAAGCGGGCAACTCGGAACCGAGACAGCCGACAGCAGCCGAACGCCGACTCCCATCGCCCGCGACGTCCGATTTCGAGAGGTCAGTGTGAACGCACATCACTCCTGCGCGCTGGCCCTGGATGGACGAGTCTACTGTTGGGGTTCAAATACGCAGGGGCGGCTCGGTATCGGGTCGGGCGCCGATGTGAGAGTTCCGACTCCGGTCGCCGGTGACGGACCCATGGCGACTGTGAGCGCGGGACTCTTTCACACCTGCGCAGTGGGGGCAGACCAATGGGTCTACTGTTGGGGACGGGGTGCGACGGGAGCGCTCGGCAACCGTGTCCAAGGACCTATGATGACCCCGTCGGCCATCAGCATGCTACGCTGACCGCTGGCGTCCCCACCTCCCACGTCATTCGCTCACACCGTCCTCGTGTCGTCCCGGGCGGCGCGGTATACTTCAGTCATAGCCATGTCCTCCGAATCTACGCAGTCCCAAGCAGCACAGGCGCCGACCGGGTTTTCACTTCCGCTGCAGGCGATCCAGCCACTGTTCGTCTGGGGGTCTAGCGACGGTGAGCCCGACCGGGAGGGTCTCGAAGAACTGATCAAACGGCTCGATACCGTGCGAAAGTATGCGGGGCGGATCGAGCAGCGTTTTGGGGCCGAGACCGAGAACGCGCACGAACGGTTCAGACAAAGCGCACGCAATCTGCTGCATTACCTCTCGCTCCGCCATTTCGACCTCCGGCCGATTCAGGGAACGCTTTCCGCCCTCGGTTTGGCATCCTTGGACCGGACGGAGGCTCACACGCTCGCCAGCGTCTATGCGGTGAGACGCGCACTCGAACGCGCGATTGGCGAACGCGTCACGCGCTCGCTCGATCCCGAGCCCGCCGTGGAGTTTGATGAAGGCTCGGAGTTCCTCGCGGCAAACACGAAGGCGCTCCTCGGGTCGGGACGCGAGGGACGGGACGTTCGCATCATGGTCACCCTCCCGTCGGCGGCGGCAGACGATTACGACATTGTCCGCGAGCTGCTGGAATGCGGCATGGACTGCGCGAGAGTGAATTGTGCGCATGACGGCAGTGCGGCGTGGGCGCGTATGATCGACCACCTGGAGCGGGCGAAGCGCGAAACCGGTCTCGACTGTCGGATTTCAATGGATCTGGCGGGCCCGAAACTCCGAACCGGGGCGCTCACGCCTGGACCGAGGGTGATCAAATGGAAACCGGAACGCGATCTCCACGGGCGGGTCGTCTCGCCGGCCAGAATCTGGTTTGCTCCGAAGGGCGTCAAGCCACCAGGTGCTCTGGCCGACGCGGTCGTTCCAATCCCCACCGAATGGGTGGCCCTCGCTGAACCGGGAGACCGAATTCACTTGGTCGACGTGCGCGACGCCAAACGGAAGGTGCGGATCGTCGCCTGCGAGCAGGGAGGGTTCTGGGGCGAAGCCCGCCACACGGCGTACGTCGAGACCGGCACCGAACTCACGCTCGTACATCCGGCCTCGAGCCCCGACGGCGACACCGACCACACGCATCGTATCGGCGAGCTGCCGGCGATCGAAGTACCCATCATATTGAGCGCGGGTGATACGCTGGTGCTTCACCGGGACGCGCGGCCCGGCGAACCAGCCGTTCGGGATGTGCGAGGGAGGGTCATCGAGCCTGCTCACATCTCCTGTACCCTTCCTCAGGTTTTCACCAAGGTCCAGGTCGGCGAACCGATCCGGCTGGACGACGGCAAGATCGAAGGCGTCGTGCGGGCAGTGTCGGAAGACGAGATGCAGATCGAGGTCACCCTCGCCAAGCCCGGCGGCACCAAGTTACGGGGTGACAAGGGAATCAACTTTCCGGAGAGCGATCTCGCGACCGGAGCCCTGACGGACAAAGACCTCGCGGATCTCGACTTCGTGGCCGAGCACGCCGATATGGTGGCGATGTCGTTCGTCAACGAACCGGGGGACGTGCTACAACTGCACGACGAGCTGCAGGCACGCGGCGGCCGTGACATCGGTATCGTACTCAAGATCGAAACGCGGCGAGCGTTTCAGCGGCTGCCGTGGTTGTTGCTGACGGCGATGCGCCGGCATCCGGTTGGCGTCATGATTGCCCGTGGCGACCTCGCCGTAGAGTGCGGCTGGGAGCGCTTGGCAGAGGTGCAGGAGGAGATCCTCTGGCTGTGCGAGGCCGCGCATGTTCCCGTCATCTGGGCAACGCAGGTGCTCGAGGGCCTCGCCAAGAAGGGGCTACCGTCTCGGGCGGAAATCACCGATGCCGCAATGGGTGTGCGCGCCGAGTGCGTCATGCTGAACAAGGGACCATACATCAATCGCGCGGTGCATACGCTCGACCACATCTTACAGCGGATGCAGCAGCATCAGGTGAAAAAAGGGGCGACGCTCCGGAACCTCACGCTGGCAGGCGACCTCTAAACACCTGCATTTCGTTGCTGCGTGATGAATGCGGTGATCCATTCGCTCGACACGCGCCCAGAAATGTTCCGAATGCCCTAGAATCCACACGAGCCGCGTCGCCAACTCGCTCTCAGCGATTCGGAACCCCGAAATCAGAGACTTACCGATTGTGCGAGGCTGCGTGTCCCGGCCATGGTTCGTGAGGATGACAGTAGGACCCGGCCCGGTGGCGTGACGTCTGCGCGGTCTGGCGACCGGGTCTGCCGAATCTCTCACGCCAGGAGCGCACCATGAACTATAGCGCCGACAGTTTCCTCCAAACCACAAGAGAATGCGATCTCGTGATGAAAGGGGGGATCACGAGCGGTGTCGTTTACCCGCGTACACTCCTCGAGCTCGCGCAGGAATATCGCTTCCGCAATATCGGAGGCACGTCGGCAGGCGCAATCGCAGCCGGACTTGCCGCGGCGGCCGAGTACGATCGCCAGGAGCATGGGTCCGGACGCGGGTTTGCCGCGCTGGACGGCGTCGTCGGCCACCTTCAAGAGCATCTCCTCGACCTCTTTCAACCAGATCCACGTCACGAAAAGAGCTTCAAGACGCTCCTCAAGCTCGTGAGAGACCGCAAGAACCCCGTCACGGGCTTGTTCTCTGCAATCCGATTTGCGCCCAAGGCAATCCGGCTGTTGCGGACGTTCAAACGACTGCCTGAAACGTACTTCGGACTCTGCTCCGGCCGAACTCAGAGCGGCTATGACGTTCTCGGACTGACCGACTGGCTGAACGAGCTCATCGAAACCATGGCCGGACGGATGAACAACGGACGACTTCCGGAACAACCACTGACCATGGGGCATTTGGAAGACGCGGGCATCGTTCTGAGAACGATCACGACGAGCCTCGGCACCCAGAATCCGGTCATCTTGCCGTTTTCTGACGGCAACTGGTTGGTCGATGGCGACGATCTCGCGGCGCTCTTCCCACCGAACGTGGCGGCGGCACTCAAGGGGGAGCGCGACGAGTCAGAACTGTACAAAATGCCCATGGGTCGTGACCTGCCGGTGCTTTTCGCCGTTCGAGCCAGTCTGAGCTTCCCGGTACTGCTCGCCGCGTTGCCCCTGCATCGGCGAGACTACACGCACCGGTTGAGCCCAGAAGCCCGCGACACGCCGCGTCTATGTTGGCTGAGTGATGGCGGCATTACGAGCAATTTTCCCATTCATCTGTTCGACAACCTGCTTCCGGCACGCCCCACCTTCGGACTCTCTCTCGACAAGTACTCTCCCACGAGGCATCACGAAGACCCTGACAACCTTCGCGGTCGGGTCTATCTCCCGAAGGGGGCCGGAAAGGGAGTGCAGCGCCCTGTCACCGAGATTACGGGGGCGGGCGGGTTTCTAGGCGCCATTCTCAATACTGCGCGCAATTGGCAAGATTCTCTTCAGAGTGTGATGCCCGGATACCGGGAACGCATCGTGCACATCGCGTTGACCGATGAGGAAGGCGGTCTCAATCTCGAAATGGAATCGGACGTCGTAGAGCGGCTGGTCGATCTCGGGAAGATCGCGGGTTCCGATCTCAGAGGATTCGATCTCGGCGAGCACCAATGGCGGCGTCTACTCTCGACCTATGCGGCACTCGAAGTTGCGTTCGGGGAACTCTCGCGGATGTTTCCCGAGTTCAAGACGGGCGTTTCCAATCACGAACCACAGAGCTACGAGCCGTCCTCCGACGAGGAACTCGGGGTCCTGTGGGGCCGGGTCACCAGCTTGGTCTCGGCCGCCGAGCCGATGGTCGATCAGCCAATCCGCGAGACCTGGGGGAGAAGCAACAACATGCCGTCACCAGGCTCGTTCGTGAAGCTCGTCCCCAAGGAGCAGGCGGGCCGGCCCTAGCATCGGGGGGATGCCGGATAGTCCCGAACCAACCGCGGTTGGGAGCGCGTTTATCCAACGATCACGGCGCCCAGCAACATGCCGGCAAGCGGGACGATGGTTCCGACCCACACGAACAGCATCCACCGCCGGGTCTCGACCTTGAGCGACCGCATTTCCTCACGCAACTCGAGCGTCACGTGGCCGACCCGCCGCTCGAGCTTGGCGTCCAGTCCCACCACTCGTTGTTCGAGCCGCGCATCATGAACACCGAAGCCGGCGTGGCTATCCGCTCTCTGCTCGAGCATTCCGGCTTCGTGCTGTTTGAACCGATCTACGAGTTCTGTGGCCATGGCTACTCCGAATGTCTGGTAAAACTCACGCACGATATCCTGATTGGAGCGACCGGATTCGTATTCTTGGCAGTCGTATGGGAGAGTGTGCAATTGGGGCCTTTGGACGAGGTGTCGGGTGTCGGGTCTCAGGTGTCAGGTTTCAGGTCACAGGTCTCACGGGTCAGGTGTCGTGTGAGAGTTGGACCACCGGCTCGAGCACCTAACCGGACGCACCCAGTACCTGACACCTGTCACCTGTCACCTGTCACCTAGTTA
>JBFIZG010000020.1:0-20395 GCA_041604955.1 Gemmatimonadales bacterium
CGACGTCATGGACGGCCGGTTCGTGCCGAACCTCACGTTCGGCGCGAACATGGTCCAGGCACTCAAACGTCTCACGGAGCTGCCCTTGGACGTACATTTGATGGTCGCCCAGCCGGAGACGTATGTGGCGCCCTTCGCCGACGCCGGTGCCGGCGTGTTGACATTTC
This sequence comes from Gemmatimonadales bacterium, assembly GCA_041604955.1. Lineage (GTDB taxonomy): Bacteria > Gemmatimonadota > Gemmatimonadetes > Gemmatimonadales > GWC2-71-9 > JBFHWR01. The sequence goes on from JBFIZG010000020.1 coordinate 168, forward strand.
ATGCGGAGGCAACGGACCACACGCAGCGGCTGTTGGACGACGTGAGGGCACACGGCATGCGTGCCGGGCTGGCTCTCAATCCGGGGACGCCACTGAGCCACGCGGAGGAGGTCATCGATGACCTCGACCTGTTGCTGGTCATGACAGTGAACCCGGGGTTCCCGGGTCAACGGTACATCCCGGCTTCGACCCGCAAGATCGCGCGGGCGCGGGAGCTACTGGCAGCACACGGGAGCAATGCGCGACTGGAGGTCGATGGCGGAATTCAGCGCCAGACGATAGCGCCGGCAGCGCGAGCAGGCGCTGATACGTTTGTCGCGGGTTCCGCGATCTTTGACAGTGACGATCCGGCGGCTGAGGTTCGCGAGCTCCGTCGTCGGTGCTACGCAACGGTGTAGACTATGGCGGCAAGAGGACAGTGGATCGCGGTAGGCGGTATCCTGGGTCTGTTGGCGGCAGTGCTCGTCGCGGGGTTGGCGTTCAATGACGATTTGCGGCCGGTGGGCCAGGGAAGCCAGGCCCCGGGGTTCGAGGCGGTCGACCTGGTCTCGGGCGACACCGTCGATTTCGAACGGCACGCCGGTAACGTCGTCCTCCTCAACATTTGGGCAACGTGGTGCGGGCCGTGTGAGGTGGAAATGCCCTCCATCGAGCGGCTCCATCAACAGCTCGGTCCTGAAGGACTTCATGTCGTGGCCGTGAGTGTTGACGCAACGCCGGGAGACGGCGTCCTCGAATGGATTCGCGAGCGCAACCTGACGTTCGACGTTTGGCACGATCGGAGCGGGCGGATCGAGCGCGCCTATCAGCTCACCGGGCTACCCGAAACGTTTGTCATCGACAGTCACGGTACGATCTTACGGAAGGTGATCGGTCCGGCAGAGTGGGACGATCCGGCCGAAATCGCCCGGTTCCGGCGCCTCTTGCAAGCGGGTGAAGCCGCGGGGACAGCAACGGGTGAGAATGCCGAGCGGCCGTAATCTCCGCGCCCTCATCGTTACGAATTGGCCGATCAAAGTGACGGCGCTCATCCTGGCGGCCGTGTTGTGGGCCGTCGTCTCGGCGGAGGCGCCGTCGGAACAGTCATTACCGGTCACCGTCATTCTCGAACTCCCTGAGGGGAGAACACTCCGCGAACCAATGCCGGAAGTCCGCGCACGGTATGCCGGCGCGGCCCGGGACCTCATCCAGTTGTTTGCGACACCGCCAGTGATCCGGAAGCGGATTCCGGACAGCCTCAGCGGCTCGACGTACACGATCGAGTTTTCGACCGACGAGCTCTTTGCATTGGACAACGTCGACGTGCAGGCGCAAGCCGTGGAGCCGGCTCGCCTCGAGGTGCGGCTCGACGATCTGGCGCGGCGATCCGTTCGGGTGGTTCCGCGTGTGACGCTCGAGCCGGATTCGGGTTTTGCGCAATTGGGACCCATTTCCGTTTCTCCGGAATCGGTGCAGGTCCGCGGCCCTGAAGAGGTCGTGAGAGACGTCACGGCCGTCTCGACCGTCGCAATCGTCCGGCGGGGACTCTCCGGCCCCGTCCTCCTCACCGTCGCAATCGACTCCAGCGGGTTCGGCGTGATGGCGACGACACCCACTGCCGTTCAGGTCCGTGCCAACTTCGTTCCCGAGGTCGAGCGGCAGTTGACCGGTGTGGCCGTCACCATACCCGGCGCGCGCGGCGAATGGGAGAGCAGCCCGCCGGTCGTGGTCGTCACGGTACGCGGCCCGGACGAAATCGTCGCCGGCCTAACGCGGGACAGCGTCCAAGTGGTGGCGTCACCCGCCGGCGGCGGCGACAGTGAGGTCGTCACGCTGGCTGTGCTGGCGCCGCCCGGCATCATCGCTCGCGCCGGCCCCGATACGGCCATTGTCCGGAAGCGTGGCGGTGGTTGACGTCGTTTTGGGCATCGAGACGTCTTGCGACGAGACGTCGGCCGCCGTCCTCGTGCGCGAGCGGAACCATCCCGAGCTGGCGAGCCTGGTGATCCTCTCGCAAGACGTCCATCAGATCTTTGGCGGAGTGGTGCCGGAACTCGCGAGCCGCGCGCACATCCCAACCCTTGGTCGCGTGGTCGATCGGGCGCTGGTTGAAGCTGGTGTTCCCCTCTCAGCCGTCGATGCCGTTGCGGTTACGACTGGCCCCGGATTGATCGGGTCCTTGCTCGTGGGTGTGAGCTACGCGAAGGGCATGGTTCTGTCCGGACGACACCGCTTGATCGGGGTGCATCATCTCGAGGGACATGTGTTTGCCCCGACCCTTGAAGATCCGGAACTCGAGCCGCCGTTTGTCGCGCTGGTCATCTCGGGGGGACACACGCTCTTGCTGGACGTGCCGGCGTGGGGCTGTTATCGAGCGTTGGGCGAAACACGAGATGACGCCGCCGGTGAAGCGTTCGACAAGGTGGCGAGCATGCTGGAGCTCGGGTACCCTGGTGGTCCGGAGATCGAGCGTCTGGCCAAACAGGGGCTCGACCGTTTTGGTTTCCCACGGCCGATGATCGGAGACGGGTTCGACTTCTCTTTCAGCGGCCTCAAAACAGCCGTGCTGTATGCGGTGCGCGGTGTCAAGACGCTCGACGAGTCGCGCGCCGATCTGGCCGCGTCGTTTCAAGCTGCCGTGTTCGACGTGCTGACGGCGAAGACACGCGCGGCTCTCCAGCATACTGGGTATGACACGGTAGTGCTGGGGGGGGGCGTCGCCTCGAGTCGCAGTCTGGTATCGTTCATGGCGGAGCGCCTGGACGGCGGCATACGCATGGCCGTCGCGCGCCCGCGGTTGAACACGGACAACGCCGGAATGATCGCCCGCGCGGGTTGGTATCATTTGGAGAAGGGACGCCAGCACGACGTCTTCCTCGATGCCGATGCGCGAATGACGTGGCCTGGGCTCGAACGGCCGGGCGTCTCAACATCAGAGCGCAGGACGGTATGACGGTTTATCCCCTGATCATCGATATCGGACCCCTCACGGTTACGGGATACGGGCTGATGATGGCCCTGGGTTTTCTGTTGGCCGGCTGGGTCATTCAACACGAACTTCTCGAGCGGAACATGAACCCGGCGTACGCAGCGGATATCGTCGTGGCGGCCGTCATCGGCGGAATCGTCGGCGCGAAACTGTGGTACGTCGTGCTCTACCGCGATCCGGGTGCGTTGCTTTCCAGGGGTGGACTCGTTTGGTACGGCGGATTCATCGGCGCCACGATAGCAGTGCTCTTCAGCGGGTACTTGAAAAACATTCCCGCGCGGTTCACGTGCGAGATCACAGCCGCGGGCTTGTCACTGGGCTACGCCATCGGACGCGTGGGCTGTTTTCTGGTGCAGGATGATTACGGGGTTCCGACGGCGCTACCCTGGGGAATGCAGTTTCCCGAAGGCCTCCCGCCGAGCACCGCCCTCAACCTGCAGCAACAGTTTGGTGTGCCTATTCCGCCCGGCGTCGCTCCCACCGATGTTCTTTCGGTCCACCCGACGCAGCTGTACGAAGTGGCCGCGATGATGTTCCTGTTCTGGCTGCTGTGGCGGCTGCGTCACCACCAACACGCCATTGGCTGGCGGTTTGCATTGTACCTGACGGCGGCTGGGGCCGAACGATTCCTCGTGGAGTTTCTTCGTGCAAAGGACGATCGCGTGCTGGGCCCGTTTACGGTGGCCCAGGCGACCAGTTTTGCCGTGCTCGTATGCGGGATGTTGTTGCTCTCGAAGTGGTGGCGGAAGGATGACCTCGTCATTCCATCCAGCGCAAAGATCCTGTCACCAGCGGAAGCAAAAACCTAGTCGCTGGATATCTGTTGTCGCATAGCGTCCGCCGACTGCCAGCGGTCGCCCGGGTTTTTTTGCAGAGAACGGTTCACGGCCGCGGCCATGGATGCCGGCATATCCTTCCGGAGACTTCGCACGTCGACCGCAGGTTCCTTCTGATGCATCGCGAAGATGGCCTCTTCTTTTTTTGACTCGAACGGAGGCCGTCCGGTGAGACATTCGAACAGCACGCAGCCGAGCGAATAGACGTCGCTTCGGTGGTCGATGACGCCCTCTCCCGAGATCTGCTCGGGACTCATGTACATCGACGTCCCGACCGCAAAGCCCGATCGGGTGAGGCGGTCCTCCGCCGATTGGGCGACGGCCCGCGCAATGCCGAAATCCATCAGCACAGCGCCCGTCCCGGCCAACACGATGTTGTCCGGCTTGACATCACGATGGACGACACCCATGCCGTGCGCGTAGTCGAGCGCGTTCAGGAGATCGATTGCAATGCGCCGAGTTTCTTCCAGCGAACACCGGTTGACACGCTCGAGATACGTTCGGAGGTTCGGACCCTTCACGTATTCCATGACGTAATAGATGAGCCAGTCCGATTCACCGTAATCGACGAGCTTGGAGATGTTGGGATGGTCCATCTTGCGGAGATACTCGATTTCACGAAGAAACCGATCTGCGGTGACGGTCACGGTGAGCTCAGGATGCATGACCTTGAGCGCCACCATTGTCTCCGTCCTGTCGCGCGCAAGATACACGCGCGCCGCACCCCCACGCGCGACTTCCCGCTCGACGGTGAATCGACCGGTCAGTGCCTTACGAACATGGGGTAATAGATCCCGACGGATGTCAGCCTCCCGATCCGGGGCATGCGGAACCTGGCAGCGGGGTGACGTCACCGCAAGCAGAGAGCGACGGCACCACCTTCACAGACGCACCCCGATAGCCACCCGGGATTTTACCGTAACCTCCTGAACCGTCTCCAGTCGAACGCCAGCCGCCGCGAACCATCCTTCCACTTCGGAAACCGTGTAACAATCGCCCTTCTCCGTGTTGAGCAACATGGTCACGGCAAAGATGGCGCCACCTGGAGGCGACGTGCGGTCGGCGTCCAAGAGGAAATCCTTCACGACCAACCGTCCGCCGTCCACGAGTGCCGCCGCGCAACGTGCCAGGAGTCGCTCGTTTTCTTCCGCCGAAAACAGGTGGACCAGGTTCGACAAGAATACGAGATCGTACAGGCCGCCAAGATCGTCCACGAACGCGTCGCCCGGACGCAACTCGATGCGGTCCGTCAAGTGTGCCTCAACGACGTTTTGCCGGGCCACCTCGAGCGCCTCCGGGCGATCGAGTACGACGACATCGAGCGCCGTTTCTTTCAGCGCGAATTCGATGGCAAACACACCCGGCCCCCCACCGACGTCGAGTACCCGTCCCCTTTCGGGAAGGCTCAACAATGCTGCCGTCGTCACAGCGGAATCACGACTGGCGTTCGCCATCGCCCTGGCAAAGCTTTGCGCATCTCCTTCCAGGCGAGCATCGACGGCATCCTGTGAGACGGGCCCCCCGGTCTTGACGACATCGAACAGCTTTCCCCACTGCTCGTACAGGCGTGCAGTATGAGAGAGCAGCGCGTACTTGGAGTTGGGCGATTCGGGCAAGAGGCACTCTCGAGCGTCGGCCGTCAAGCAATAGCGTTCCCGCTCTCGACCCAGCATCCCAATTGCGACAAGTGCGTCGCACAGAATGCGGGTTGCGCGGCCGTCAGCGCCGAGGATGCCCGTCAACGACGCGGCAGTGCGTGGCTCATCACGTAGCGCTTCGAAGACGCCCAAACGGTGCGCCGCCAGGAGGAGTTGGCTGCTTTGGTACCCTGCGGAGATAGTGTCGACGAGCTCAACCGACCTGATGCTCAGGGGCGCGCTCGCGAGGTTTTGGGTTCCAGCCAGAACACCCAAAGCAAGGCCACACTGACGGCGGCGGCCAAGAAGAGCTGAATCGACAGCGTCTGAATGGTGGGGAAGATGCCAAGTAGTGGCAACGCGGGCATCCACGACAAGGGCGTTGCGGGAATAGCGCCGGCCGCTTGTAGCTCCGCGACTCCCTGCCCCGCAAAGGTGAACGCCATCAAGTAGAGGAGCGCGCTGGTGACCGCAAAGAACGGCTTGAGCGGGAGACGACGGCTACCCCGTTGCATGACGTAATAGACGATGACGAGGAGCAGGATGCCGACCACGATCCCCGTCACGATGCTGCCGGCAGACGACATCGATCCGTCCGATGTCGCAAATAACGCCGTGTAAAACAACACGGTCTCAAACCCCTCACGGTAGACGGCCAGAAACGCTACCGCTCCCAACGCAAACGCCCGCTTGCTGGCCAGGGCCTTCCGCATCTGCGTGCGGACAAACTCTTGCCACTTCCGCACCTCGATTTTCGACACGAGCCAATAGGACACGGCAAAGAGGACGCCCGCCGCAACCAGCATGGTGAGCCCTTCCAGCAACTCCTGGTTTCGGGTGGCGGTCCGGAACAGTGTGACAAACCCAATGGCGGTCAACCCACTCGCGCCAATGGCAGCCAACACCCCATAGCCGATGTCGCGTTTTCGCTCCGACGCGCCGGTCTTGTGCAAAAACGCCATGAGTGCAGCGATGATGAGAATCGCCTCGAGCCCTTCACGGACGATGATGACGAACGACTGGCCGAGCAACACGCCGGACGACGCCGTCGCGGTCGTCTTCGCAAGCGCTTCGTCGAGCGCGACCTCAACTGTGGCACGCGCCTCCGACACCTCGGATTCGCCGGCATCCGACAGGAGAGACGCGCGAAACTCCGTGAACGCGCGCTCCACACGACCGGCGAGCTTGGAATCGCGAACCCGAACCGCCGCTTCGATCTGTTCGAACACCAGGTACGCGTCGAGCGCCCGTGCCGCAGCCTGGTGGGACTCACCGCGACGGGCAAGCTCCTGCGCCTGAGCAACTTCGGTTTTCGCTCGACGCACTGTCCGCGCAATCGCCAGCATGCGGTTCGACCCAAGTTCTTCCATGGCTCCGGCGATACGCGCGTATGCCACGATGTGACGGGATTCGGCCGAGTCGATCGGCGCGCCGAGTGCGGCGATACCCGTTACCAGTGAGTCATCGTTCAACAGCGCGGTTTCGCCGAAGTCGCTCACGACGATCCGACATTCCGGGCACGTGGTCTCAAACCAGCCCGCGCCGAGTCGCTCGGCGTCGCGAGAATGCCGTAACGTCGAGGCGTAAAGCGCCACTGCCCACCGATCCTCGAGGTCGAGTTGGCTCAGCATCGAGGGCATCGCCGTCCCCGCGACGCCCACGTTCACCACGCGGAAGAAGTCGATGGGACCGGTTTGCCTGAGCGCCGGCCAATCGGTGAGATCGGACGGTGGAGGATCCAACTCCGACGCCAACGCGCCATCGCCAGCGCCACCTGCCCCGTGGCACTGAACACAATACTGCGTATACAGACGTGCTCCATGGGCCAGAGACGGAGGATTCGCCGGCAATGGATCGAGCGCGACCCCGAGCACCGATTCGAGCGCGGTCCGCAATTCCGAAAGCGTTTCACGCAGTCCTGCTTCGTCGGCAAGCGCCTCGACACCGGTGGCAATCCGGGTGAGGAGTGGGGCCGCCAGATCGCGCGCATCTTGGGGAAGTCGGTTAGCGACGCGTCGAGCTTCGTCCAGAAAAAGGCGCGCCTCACGCAACTCGTCTTCATTCACCACCCGCCCGTTTCGAACGCCTATGGCGTACTCATCGAGGGCAATGGCCGCAATGTCCGCGATGCGGCGGGCTCCCGCCTGGGGATCGCCTTGAGCCGCGAGTGGCGCGCCGTGAACGAGGAGCAGCACTCCAATCCCAAGCGATCTCAACCAATTTTGCATTGAGAAACAAATCATAGGGACGGGGAATCTAGAATGGGGTTACCAACATGACAATGGAGTTCTACGAATCATTTTCAGGGGTGTTGAACGGGGTTCAGGGTCCCGGACCATCGCCTTCCAGAATGACGACCGCCGCGGCGTGCCCGGCCGTATGGGTCAGCGACACCAGCACATTCGACACGCCGAGCTGTTCCGCTCGGACTCGTGCACGACCGCGAAGCTCCAAGACGGGTCTCCCCCCAACCTCACGCCGTACTTCGATGTCGCGCCAAACCATGAAGCCATCTTCACCATCTCCGGCAAGCGCCTTGTACGCGGCCTCTTTCGCGGCGACCCGCACGGCCACGTGTTGTTCCCGAAACGCCTTCGACTGACAATAGCGCCGCTCATCGTCGGTCAGCAGCCGCTCCATCGCACGTCTCGGGTGTTGGTTCAGGATTCGTGCAATCCGATCCACATCAACGACGTCGAGTCCGACCGCGAGAACGCTCATTCGAAGACCGTCTGCCACAGCGACGTGAACCATGGCGGCGACTCTATGTATCCGCCAAGTACCAATCCCAGCCACGCGGCCGCAGCCGTGAGCGAGACGCCGATCAACACCACGGGCCAGTGCGCCCGTCTCCAACGAGCGATCTCGTTTCCTACGTTCCGCCAGTGAGACACTTCGTGTTCCACGGCGTCCTCCATTGCGAGCCAAGCGGCCTCGAGCCGGCGGCTCGCCAGCTTGAGAGCATCCTGCCAATCGTGCTCGGCGATCCGGCCGCCTCCCGCCGGCGCCATCAGCTTCACCGCACCTATTTCCAATGCATCGAGCGCCGACACCAGGGGCGCACCTCGAGTCCCCAGCCGCTTTGCCAACAGACCGCGCTCGTCCTCGCCAAACCCGAACCGGCGCAACCGCCGCCTCGACATCCGTACCGCACGAGCCTCAGCCGCCAAATGCGCGTCGATACGGGTCACGACCCGATTCGCCACCGACGTAGCCGCCTCCTCCCACGCCGCCTGCCACACCCCCCGGCCGACGGACTCCAACGCGGCCCCGGCCTCGTTTGCGTCGATGAGTCGGCGGGCTTCCCCCGCAGCCTCGATGATACGGGACGTCAGCTGCATCCGTAGATCGTCGAGATCGACGCCTCCGGGAACTCTTCCGGTGCCCGTAACGAGTTTGCCGAGGGAGGGGCCCAGCTCGGGAACTCGTAAGGTGACGGTCGTGCCTGAGACGTTCACGCGAAGATGGCGTCGACCACCGCCTCGGTATCGGAGAGATCGTCGAAAACCGCGTACGCACCGGCAGAGCGAAGTTCGGCGGGAGAATACGATCCGGTGGCCACGGCGATGGCACGAGCCGAAAGCGCCGAACCGCAGGTAACATCCGCAGGCGTGTCCCCGATGATAACGAGCGACTCTCCGCGCGGAGAGAATCCCATCACTCCCTGGGCTCGTCCAGCCGCAATTGCCGGCAGTTGGTCGCGGCGAGCATGGTCCGAGCCGAACGCTCCTACACGGAACCGTCGAGCGTCAATGCCGGCAGCGGCCAGCTTGAGCGTTGCTCCTTCTTGGACGTTCCCGGTGAGCAGACCCACGAGCGCGTCGTCGCGCTGCTCGAGTACGTCCACCAAGTTGATCACCCCGTCCAACGGGTGCACCTGTCTCGCGCCGGACGCGAGTTCCGCCTTCAGCAGCTCGACATACGTGCCGCACACCTCAGCGATATGTGACTCACTCGAAGAGTTCGGGTGCTCCGCGGCCGCGAGCAGCTCGGAGACGATCTGCGGATCCGTCTTGCCGTCAAATCGATATCGGTCAATGGGACCAGCCGTTCCCATTTCTGCGATCATAGCCTGACGAATGGCCGAGCGTCCTGCACCGTCGGACCAGAGAATCGTACCATCGATGTCGAACAGAATCAGTTTCTTCATGAATACTCGGGAGCAGCTCGCATGGCACCGCCCGCCGGCAGTCTGCGGGCGCCTGGATTCGAAGTTCGTCAATGAATGATAATCTGGCTCCCTGGTTCACGAATGCGAGGGAGCGACGGCGCCAGGCATCAGTTGGCGGTAAAAATGAGAGAGACTCTGAGTTCGCTCGACTCGGAGGATGTCTCTTCAGAGTGGGCCGCGCCAAGCGGGTGGTCAACTCGTTCGGTGACGATGAGCATCCCCGTGCGCTCCACGCGGGTTTGCCGGGTCGAGAACTCGGATGCCGCCGTAGGATCCAGGGTACCCAACGCTGAATCGATTTTGGCGTTTGCCGACGTCAGCATCAAGTCCGACGAAAGCACGCGAGCCGACACCTCGATCGTTCCTGCACTTTGCGTCACCGGGGGGGGATTTTGCGCGAGAAGATCGACCGTACGGGCGAGGAAACCCGCACCCATGAGCGGAGCCATCAGACAGAACCTGAGGATCGTGTTTTTCAGAATCCGCTCCTGAGTAAGAAAGAACAGGACGGCCGAGCGTGCCACGCCTTCGGTAGTGTGCAGGCCGCATGCCCAAAGACGCCGATCGCATAATTTATTGTAACACAACGAGATACGACTACACTTCAAGCTCCGGGGGGTCACGGAGACCTGACAACTGCTGCACGTGCGCCGCAGCTTTTTGCACCGAAAGCTCCGTCTCAGAAACGATGCACGAGGCCCCGGTTCGACCACGACTAAGTGTCAAGAAATCGTACACCGTGCAACACGTGGCACATGCGTTGCGCCTACCCTCGCCGGTGATCCCTCGCCGGTGATCCCTAATAAGTGATTATCGGAAGCCCATAACGGAGTGTGAAGATGAAGCAGTTCACCGCCTTCCTTGGAGCGGCTGTAGCGGTCGCAATCGGACTCTCTCTGGCCCCCGCGAGGGTCAGCGCCCAGGCCAGCATCACCGCGACCGCCGTGGTGGAACCAGCGCTCACGGTGAACGCCGGGAACGACCTCGAGTTTGGGAGTGTGTTGCCCGGATTCATGAAGACGATTGCGGTATCGGACGCGACCGCGGGGACGTTCGATCTCGCAGGCGCCGCCGGCGCGGAAGTGAACTTCACGTTCAGCGCGTTACCGTCTGATCTCACCTTTGGCGCGAACAATCTGCCCATCACGTACACCGGCGTCCACAACACCGTGAACGACCCGATCACGGGGGCGACCTCGTTCACGCCGAGTGCCGGGGATACCACTCCGCTCCACGGAACCACCGGTGAGCTGTATGTCTTTCTCGGCGGCACCGTGGATGCGACTGGGTCTCCGCCGGCCGGGACCTATACCGGAACGGTCACCCTGACCGGTGCATACACGGGGAACTGACGGACCCGCGCCCAACGGTACGTCGAGCCGGGCGTCGTCGATCATCAAATCGACGACGCCTGCTTTGCGTTTATGGGGTGGCTGCCGCGCCACCCGGTCGTTCGTGTTCGTCGCTGCAATCGTATGCACCGTCACCACCGCCGGCCCACTCGGGTCACAACCCCTGACGTCGCAGGGACTCCAGGACCTCCAATTCGGCAACGTGCTTCCGGGAGTTCCGACGGCCATCAGCCGTCTCGACGCCATCAACGCGGGAAAATTTAGCATACGCGGATCGAACAATGCCGAGGTCAGGGTGGATCTCACGCTTCCCGCGTCGCTCATGTCGGGACCATCGAACCTGACAGTGGTGTTCGGGTCGAGCGACGGGGGGTACGCAAACCGCAACAGAATCGACGAATCGCTGCCGTTCGATCCAACGCTACCGCTGATCACAGACTTGAAGAATGGTGGCCGGCTGTTTGTGTGGTTGGGTGGCACGGTGTTGCCCACCTCCGTGCAACCCTCAGGCGCCTATAATGCCACCATCGTGCTCACCGTGGCCTATACCGGGAACTGATTCTCATGGCGAGTAACATTTCACGATCCATCCGAGTCGGAGGGCTCATCCTCGCTGCGGCCACCGTCTCGCCGCTGGTCTCTGACGCAGTGCTCGTGTCTCCCCATGCACTGTTCATCGATCATCGCACCCGCACCGGACAATTCACGTTGGCCAATTCCTCGGACGAGCCGGAAGAGGTCGCGATCGAGCTCAAGTTCGGCTATCCGGAGACCGATTCACTCGGGAACCCGTTCGTCAGGTTGATCGACGAGCCCGACTCCCTCTTCCCGTCAGCGGCGGGTTGGATTCGCGCGTTTCCGCGGCGCGTACGGCTCGAGCCGGGGCAACGGCAGGTGGTCCGGTTTCTCGCGACGCCGCCGTCCGATCTCGCCGATCGAGAGTATTGGAGCCGGATCATCGTGACGTCCCGTCATACGGGACCGATTCAAGCCACCGCCGATGCGGACGTGCGCGTCGGCCTCACCTTCGAGCTTCGTACCATCCTCGCGCTCATCTATCGAAAGGGACAGGTCCACACCGGCGTCGACATGCACGACTTCCGCGCGGCAGTCGAGGGAGACTCGCTCGAGATCTGGCTCGCGTTGGAGCGTGCCGGTAACGCCGCATATCTGGGCTCCGCGAAGTTCCGACTGGAAGACGAGACCGGAACCGCAGTGAGGAATTGGCAGACCGCGATCGCGGTCTACTACTCCCTGAACCGACGAATGGCACTCCCGCTTGACGGTCTTCCGAGCGGTCGCTATCGCCTTCGGTTCGAACTCTCCACCGTCCGAGAGGACATCCCCCAATCCAGCGTGTTGCCCGCACAGACCATCACCCGGTTTCTCGACATCGAAGTGGAATAGCCGTGTACGGACTCGGGGCGCGGCTACTCGTTGCACTGGTGTCGATCGCGGGCGCAGCCGTCCCACTTCGGGGCGCGGTGCAACAGGACACGTCGATCATCGAGGCGTTTGTCGAACTGCGCCTGTTCCGCGGCACGCACACGATCGTGAACGTCCTGGTGCGAGACTCGACGATTCTCGTTTCCGTACCTGAATTCCTGAACCTCACAGAAATCCGCACGACGACGCTCGAGCCGGGACGCCGATTTTTCAGCGTCATCGAACCGGAGAACCTGCGTGTGGGCTTCGACACAGAGGCGGGTGCGGTGAGAAGGGGTGACTCGACGCACACGCTCGGACCCGAACAGTTCGTCTGGAAGGGGCGCGTTCTCTACGCTGCGACGCAAGCACTCGCTCGCGCGTATGGGATTCGGATGACCGTTGATTGGGACGATCTTCGGATTGTCGTGAGGGACTCGGAACAGTTGCCTGTCGCACGGCGGTTGGAGCGACTTCGCCGACGGGCGATGCTCGCCACGGTACGATCTTCGGCCCGACCGGCGTATGCTCTCCCGGTCCGTCAGGGCTTCGCCAGCGGCGCGGTGCTGGACTGGGCGGCGAATTCGTCGACGGTCGACCCGTTCGGGACCGCGAGCCTCGACTTGGGATTCGGCACACAGATGGCGGGTGGGAGCCTCGAGATCCGGCACCGGCAGCAGACGTTTTCGGGAACGCATTCCACCACATCCGAAGCGTCCTGGAGCAAGGCGTGGTCGGGGAGCAGCTGGCTCGGTCAACTCCGTGTCGGCGACGCATTCAGCACCGGACGGTCGCCACGCCGCCTACGCGGAGTGAGCCTCACCAACGCTCCATTCGTGCGACCCCGGGATTTCGCCACGGCGTGGTTCGACCACCCTCTGCCCGAGGGCTGGGAACTCGAGTTGTATCGGAGCGGGCGCCTCATTGGATTCGCCGGCCCCGACGAGTTAGACGACTTCCGGTTTTCCTTGCCAGTACGCTACGGTGTGAACCCGTTTGAATTGGTCGCGTACGGTCCCCAAGGAGAAGTTCGACGTTTCCGTCGGAGCTACGTCGTACCCTCGACCCGGCTGCCGGCCGGCCGGTTCGAGTATTCGCTCGCGGCCGGAACGTGCACGGCCGACCCTTGTCGGACGACCGTCAACGTCGATACCCGCTATGGTGTGAGCCGGCGGCTCACGTTGCAGGCCGGCGCGGATTTCTTTTGGCGCGACAGCCTCCCAAATCTCTGGCATCCCTACGGTCTGGTGTCGTACGAACTCACCCGTTCGCTGAACGTCACGGCGGAAGCAGTGGCCAACGCCTCGACGGGTGGCAGAATCGAGTACGTGCCGTCATCGGATTTCGAGTTCACCGTCGAACACGTCGAGTTCCGCTCGGGGTCCCCAACGCCGCTGCTGGGATCGACCACGCTGGAACGAAGAACGCGTGGATTCATGTTTTGGCGACTAGCTGGACACGACCAAGCACCATTTGTCCGTTTGAGTGCGATGCGAACCGAGGCGACCAAGCTCCGGAGTGCCTCCGTTCGATTCTCGACGACGGGTCGAGCACGAGGGACACACATTGAAGTCGGGGTGGAGCGACGAAACAGGTGGGTGGACGGACTGAGTGGAAGCGGCAATACCATTCTCGATGTGACGGCCAATAGAGTACTGGCCGCATCCACGCCGTGGCTCCGCTCCATGTTCGTGCGTGGCCGACTGGCCGTGGACGTGGATTCAGGGTTGACGCGCGCGGCTGCGTTGGTTGCACGGCCGATCACGTCTGACCTGCGCGTCGAACTCGAAACGGGCTGGGAGCGAGGGCTTCGCGGATTCACGATCGACTTGACCGTCGTGACGGCCTTCCCCACCGCTCGCGCCGTTAGTCACAACAGGTACACCGCGCTGGATGGAATTCGCGGCAATCAGCGGATCGAGGGATCGGTGATGTGGGACCGGCGGAGCGGCCGACTCGGTCTCGGGGATGGCCGAAGTCTCGGTCGCGCGGGAATCAGTGGGTTGGTGTTCTTCGACGGGAACGGAAACGGCAGACGCGACGCCGCCGAAGCCGGCGTCCCGAACATCCGGATTCGAATTGGGTCGAAGGGCGAGCGCACGGACTCCCTTGGCCGTTTTGACAGCTGGGACCTCGTCCCGTTCGAACCCGTACGACTGGAAATAGACTCGCTTTCGATCGCCAATCCGATGTGGGTCCCGGCGACCCCCGTCATGAGCGCGACCCCCGGGCCGAACAGCTTCACCGTCGTACACATCCCGCTCGTGCGCGCAGGCGAATTGAGCGGGCGCGTGACATTCGCTGACGGAACCCCAATTGGCGGGGTTCGCATCGACCTCGTCCGCGCTCCCAGCGTGCTGATGCAAACCACGAGCTTCTCCGACGGGGCCTTTTCATTCTTTGGGATTCCGCCCGGGCGGTACAACCTGCAGGTCTCCGCCAATCATCTCGATCAGCTCGGCGCCACGGCAGACAGCGTCTCGCTTGTGATGGATCCGATGTCCGGTTTTTCGGCCATCGACGATGTGATCATCCGCCTGACTCGAAACGCCGATCTACCACACGGCCAACCGGACACCCCGCGACCTGCCGAGCCGCTCGAACCGTCCTCCGGCCGCGGGGCGGAACCCGACTTGGCACCGACCGAGCACGAAGCCTCCGAAGTGCGGCGCTTGATCGCGCGGCGAGTTCGTTTCGGGTTTGACCGCGCGACGATTCGGGAAGGTGACGACAGCGCGATCATGGCGGAAAAGGTGGCGATCTTGCTCGCGAACCCGAACCTCCGTCTCCGAATCACCGGCCACGCGGACGAACGGGGGACGTTCGCATACAATCTTCGACTGGGATTTCAGCGAGCCCGTACCGTTCGAGCGTTCTTGATCGATCGCGGAATCGACGAATCGCGGATCACGATCGCTTCTCGTGGCGAACGCAACCCGATCGATACCAGACACACCAGGGACGCTTGGTCGAAAAATCGGCGGGTGGAATTCGACATCATCGACGGAAGCGAACGCCTCAGATTGCCCGAGAAATAGTCGCGTGCCCACGAGTGCGGCTCGACCGACTACACCTGCAAGCCGTACCGCTTGATCTTCTGGATGAGGGTTGCTCTGGAGATTCCCAACTCTTTGGCGGCGTGGGTCCTGTTGCCACCGTGATGTCCGAGGACACGCTCAACGTGGTGACGCTCGATCTCCTCGAGCGTCTGGCGTCGAGACCGGTTGCTCCGTACCGCGCCAGCGCCGCGAAGCTCTTGCGGCAGGTGCTCGCGAAGCACCACCGAACTGCCGCGCGCCATGATCATTGCCCACTCGAGTACGTTCCGCAATTCACGAACGTTCCCGGGCCAGGGATGTTCAACTAACCGCTGGAGCGCGTCGGGATGGATTTCGGCCGGCGCGTGTGGCAACTCGCTGGTCAAGTCGAACATCAGCCGACGCACCAGATCCACGCAATCCTCTCGGGAACGTCTGCGAAGCGGCGGAAGCGGAATCACGGCGACACCAATCCGGTACCGGAGGTCCTTCCTGAAACGCCCGCTCGCCACTAGCTCGTCTAGATCTTGATTGGTTGCGCCGATGATGCTCACGTCGGGCTCACGCGACCGACCACGGTCACCCGCGACCAAAGAGCGGGTCTCCAATACGCCCGAGAGCCTCCCCTGGAGATCCAACGGCAGATCCCCAACTTCATCGAGGAAAAGCACACCGTCGTGAGCCATCCGATACAGTCCACGTCGGTCCTGCCGTCTGCCACCGCTGGTGCTCCCTTCGCCACCAAACAGCTCGTCCTGGTCTGCGTTCGCCGAGAGGCCGCCACAGATCACGCTGAGGAACGGTCCGTCGGCCCTTGGCGACAGGCGGTGGATCAGCCGTGCGACCCACCCCTTCCCGGTGCCACTCTCCCCGGTCAACAGAATCGTGCTTCTATCGGCCTGGGCGAGTCGCGCGATTTGCTTTCCGATGTCTTGCATCTGATCGGAAACACCGAGCGACGCCAACGTGACGTCTCTATGCAGCTCGGACTTGAGCCGATCGATCTCTTTGCGCATTCTGGCCGCACCCACCGTGCGGGAGAGCGCCGCGGAGAGATGTGGCAAGTCAACCGGTTTTGTGAGGAAATCCTCGGCCCCGAGACGAAGCGCCTCCACGGCCGTGGGCACGTCGCCGTGGCCGGTCAATAGAATAACCGAGGCACCTCGAGTCTTGAGCTGTTTCAGGACGTCGAGTCCCGACATGTCGGGCAGCCGAAGGTCGAGCACAACGACGTCCGGTCCGGTCTGCTCGTACGCTTCGATGCCACGGACCCCCGTCATCTCACCCGCGACCGAATATCCGATTCCCTTGAGGAGCGCCCCCACGGACTTCAGCAACGCCTCGTCGTCGTCGATGAGAAGAACTGATTCAGTCATCCACTGTAACCGAATTCGAGGGAGCCCACCGTCGGCGGTTACGTCGCGCGGTTACGGCGTCGCGCCTTTGTTGGCGGCGTCGCCCTGCTTTGCGGCGCACGCCTTACACAGAGTCACGCCCCGCATCGAGCAGATCTGGCAGATGAATGTCTCGCAGCCTTCGCATGGATATCCCTCCGACGCGCGTTCTTCCTGACCGCACGCCCGGCAAATCATGGCATCGTGTTCCATCGAATGTCTCCCTTCCGGCATCGCGGCCGTGTGACCTCAAACGCGAGGGACCTTCTTGGCCAGAATACGAAGAAAGATCCCCCTCAGGCAATCCGCGGAACCATGACCTGCATTCCATTGGGGGAGATTTCGGCTGTAAAGGGAGTCGTCCCAGCGGGTTCGCCGTCGAGCTGCGCCTGCCGCGGACGATCGCTTTCGATCCTGACGCAGCGACCCCGCCCGTACCAGACGCCCGGTTCTCGTCCGGACCGCCCCATCACCAGCGGCCAGAACACGGTAATCGCCTGGAAGATGCTGCCGGCATTCAGGGCCACCACATCGAGCTGACCGTCGTCCAACGCGATGTCGGGTTTCAACCGGACAAACGGCGGGATGATCATCCCGCAGTTCGCGACCAGCACCGTGACGGCCGGCACCTCCATCGTTCTGCCGTCGATGGAGATACAGTGACTCGCCGCCTCGAACTCCCGCAGGAGCTTGATCGCCTTCGTCACGTATGCCGCCATACCCCAACGACTCTTGGCTGACCCGGACGTCCGCGCCATGATCTCCGCATCGAACCCGGCGCCACATGCCACCGCAAACTGTCGTGCCGTGTCGCCGCTCGTCAGCCGACCGAGGTCGATCCTGCGCTGCGTACCGGTGGTGATCGCCTGGGCTGCCCGGATGGGATTCCGGGAGATTCCGAGATTGGCGGCGAGCAGATTCCCGGTTCCGCCCGGGATGAGTCCCACCGGGATACCGCTGTCTCCGAGTCCGTCCACTGCTTGGATCGTCGTCCCGTCGCCGCCGTAGACTCCGACGACGTCGACTCCGTGCTCCACACCCTGCCGCGCAAGGTCGGCGGCGTCCCCGGGGGCGCCAGTCGCCACCGTTTCCACGGACCAGCCGGCGCGGTCAAAGACCCGCTGTATCCTCCCTACCGCAGGTTCTTTGGTTCTGGCGGCAACGGGATTGTAGATGAGCAGCACCCGCGCCATTCAATAGCTCTTTTCCCAGAACACGTCGGCGCCAAGCTGGTACTGCAACGTGGAGGTTCGAAACGACAGACAACTCTGAGCCGGTTCGCCACTCAACGAGAGGAGCCAGCGCCGGCTGAAGCGGTACTCCACACTCGCACCCACGTTTTCTACCGCGAAGAACTGGTCCGGACATATCCGTGGGCTCACCGTGACAAACCACCGGTCACCAAATCGCTTCCCCAACGCGATCTCGGTTCCGGCGAGGCGCGTGCCCACGATCCCGGGGCGAATCTGCAAGTAATCGAGTGGAACACGGAGATCGGATATGAAGAAGTATTCGGCCTGCCCCGACAGTGCACCCAGGAACTGGTTCACCACTTGATCTTGCGTGTTGCCCCCTGCAAACGGCCCCTCTGCGCACGATCCGCTCAAAAAGAGGTAGCAGATGATCTCTGCGTCCGAAATCGCCGGCCTGATGTCGCTGGTGAGCGTCAGTTGCGGATCGTAAATGGTACCTCCGAGATTGACGAACACGGTCACATTGTCGCCGCGCACCGTGCGGACGACATGCCGCGCGTCGATGTCGATGGCCGCATCCAGGTCGGGAGTCCCAAAGTAATTGAGCCGACCCCGCGTGACTTCGAACTCGCGAGTGATGAGTTCACCCACGAACCGAGGTTGCAGACGGTACGTGCCTCTCGGCGTCTCCAAAGTCCCGTTTATGCGATACTCGTTACGCCTCTTGTTGAGCGTGACCGTTCCCAACAACTGGATATTTGCCTCACTCGAGCGCAACCAGACGTCACCGCCCATTCCAAGCACGAGACTGTCCACCCGAAGACTGTCCAGGAATCTGTTCTCGAATGCCCGACCGAGCCCCTGTTGTCGAATGAGCTCCCGGTCGATCAGCTGTCCGTACAAGGGGTCTTCGAGATCGATGACATCCTTTTCGACCAGATCGGCGAAATACAGCACGCCCTCCGTGACCGTGCCGCGGCCCGTCAGGCTCGCTTGATAGACGGGACCACGAAGTCGCAGATCACCCGATCCCGTGATCGCCACGAAATCGCGCACGTCGATGAAATCGAACCCCCGAGCATCGATCGCCAACTCCAGAATGGGACGGCTCAGCTCCTCGAGTCGAACGAATCCGGTCACTTCGGCCCGGCCCTGACCGGATCGGAGCGACAAGCGCTCGACGCGAATCGTGTCGCCGGAGAGTCGTAGTGACCCATTCAGATCTTGGTGACGGACACCCAGGCCGGGAATACGCCCGGACCCGTTCGTGAGCCTGACGTGGCCCGTGAGTTGGGGCTCCTCCCATGATCCCGTAATCCCCACGTCCGCCGTCAACGCTCCAGCCGCCCTTTGCACGGCGGGTGTTACGAGATCCAGAATCGACAAGTCGACCTCGGAAGCGACGCCGCGCACCGATAACTCACCCGGCAGCAGCCGCTCGGGAACGTCCGTCAGCCCCAGCTCGATGGGAAGCTCCACATCGACATCCAGAATACGCTCCCCTCGCCGCCACAGACCGATGTCCGCAACCAGCCGCTGATTCGCGTAGCTCGCCGTCGTCCCGACGAACGGAGCCCGAAAATCACCGAACACCCCTTCCTGGAGCTCGAACTCGCCCTCGATCGTGGGAGAGCGGGCGGTGCCCCCGAGCGACGCGCGGCCACTCACGAATCCGCCGACTTCCTCGTATTCCTCATGGAGCAATGCCCACACATCTTGCACCGGAATGCCGGTGGCCTGCGCGATGACACCCCCAGGACCCTGGAACGGAATCCGCCCTTTGACGGAGATTTCGCCGCGGCCCGGGTTTCGGAGCCCGATGTCGACGAAATCGAGCCCCGCGCTGTCGAATTTGACGACACCACCGGGGTCCAGCGACCAGACTCCGGTTGCCAACAACACCATCATCGAATCCACTGGAACCTCATAGACCCCGCTTTCGACATTCAGCCGCCCACCGGCGATGAGAATCCCGTCGCGCCCGAACCGGTGCGCCCAAACACGCCAGGCTACCGAGTCGATGACTTCGCCGGTGATATCCACCTCGGTGTTCCCGATCGTCCAGGTCCCGGCATCCGCCGATTCGACGTCGGCGACGAGTTCGACGACACGGTCGCGTGGACTCCATGTCAGGTTCCCTTCTGCATGACTGAGCGCAAAGGCGCCGCGTTGGATCTGACTGAGTTCGAAATCGGTGGTCAACTCGAAATCATC
>JBFIZG010000021.1:0-19909 GCA_041604955.1 Gemmatimonadales bacterium
ACGCCTTGCTCGGACTCACCTTGCCGTGGTTCCACAAATGGAGCGAGCGCACATTGGTCGTGGCCGCAATACTGCTGATTTTTTTCATTCCGATTGCCGGCGCATTGAGCGCCAATGCGATGGGGAGATGTCCACCCGACAACGCCACGATGAATTCGGACATCCGAAGTCCAATACCTGTAAGTGACGCGACACCCACGACGATGCCGGCCGCGGCACATGCCGCCGCCACCTGAACAGTCCCGGTAGCCGCGCCAAGTACGGCTCGGCGGATTTCTGGCAGGCGAAGCCGGGTAGCCGGGCTGGCCAGTGCGAGTCCGAGTGCCGTGATGACGCCCCAAAACGCCGCGCGCATGGGTGACCTGCCGAGGACCAGCAGCACGACGATGATGGCTACGGGAAGCAGTAGGTGCAGTCGGGGGAGCACGGGTTCCACATTTTCCGAGGCGAGCGGATTCAAGCGCATCTTGCTTGCCTGAAAGTGGATCGCCATGAAGAGCGCCACGTAGTAGAGCAGCGCCGGAATTGTCGCCGCCAAGGCGACACTGACGTATGGGATGTTGGTCCAAGTGGCCAGAATGAACGCGCCAGCCCCCATGATCGGTGGCATCAGCTGTCCCCCGGTGCTGGCGGCCGCTTCAATGGCTCCGGCAAAGTAGGGACGGAAACCAGTCCGCCGCATGACCGGGATCGTGAGCGTCCCGGTCGTCACGACGTTTGCGACGGCGCTTCCCGAGAGCGAACCCATGAAGGCGCTTGCGACGGCCGCGGTCTTGGCGGAGCCACCACGGGTGTTGCCCGCGATCTTGGCCGACAACCCGATGAGAAGGCTTCCTCCGCCGGCGGTTTCCAATACGGTCCCAAAGAGAACAAACAAGTACACGAAGTCGGCTGAGACGCCGAGCGGGACGCCCCAAATGCCCTCCGTCCCGAGATAGAGGTGTTCGATCAACCTCCCTATGGAATATCCGCGATGGGCGAGCAGGCCGGGCAGTAACGGTCCCGAGAGCGCGTAGGCAATAGCGAGCACGGCGACCACGACCAGCCCCCATCCGGCGGCGCGCCGGGCGAGTTCCAACGTCACCAAGACGGCCAGTGCTCCCGCAACGAGATCGAACCGCGTCGCTGCTCCCGCACGGCGCACGAGGTCCTGGTGTTCGATCACCAGGTAGCCGCACGCGAGCAGAGTCGCCACAATCAGCGCCGCTGAAATGGTCCGCTCCGCACCCCGCCGGAACCGGGACGGAAGCGCCGAGCTGCTGGTGCGAGCCTGGCCGGTCACGAGCCGCGCCCGGACACCGAGCCCCAGAAACCCCAAGACCGCCATGAGGGCTAGATGCACGGGGCGTTGGACCAACGCCGTGAACGGTGAGACACCCGCGGCAAAGAGGTGGAATAGTGCCGCCCCGGCCGCAAGCAGGAGAACGACACCGCTGAGGATCACGTGTCTCTCCCCCTTGGCGCCGTTGCTACCGTTTCCATCAGAGCCAGCTACGTTACGTGCAACGTTCATCGGATCCACCAACGCACCGAGGAGCCCAAGAAGATACGCGGGACGCGTGCGTCTGTCTCCCAACCGCGAGAAGGACAATGGGACTAGAACCTGAGAGCAACATCGGCCTCGAACTGCTACGGGCGACCGAAGCCGCAGCGCTCGCCGCGGCCCGATGGGTCGGACGAGGTAAAAAGGAGTCGGGTGACGAGGCAGCCGTCGACGCGATGCGGTTGTTGCTGAGCACGGTCAGCATGGACGGCGTCATTGTCATCGGCGAAGGCGAGAAAGACAAGGCGCCCATGCTCTACAACGGCGAAAAGGTGGGCAATGGTCGCGAACCCCGTACCGACGTGGCCGTCGACCCGGTGGAAGGAACCAACCTCCTCGCGAAGGGGCTCCCGAACGCGATCTCGGTCATTGGGTTGGCGCCGCGGGGCGCAATGTGGAACCCAGGACCCTCGTTCTACATGGATAAGATCGTCGTCGGGCCCGAGGCGTGCGGCAAGATCGACCTCGACGCGCCGGTTGCCGAAAACCTCTCCGCCATTGCCAGCGCAAAAAACATTCGAGTCGAGGAGATGACCGTCGTCCTCCTCGACCGCGCCCGAAACGCCACTACTGTGCGGGAAGTCCGAAACGCCGGCGCGCGCGTTCGTCTCATCAGCGACGGTGACGTCGCACCGGCCATCATGACGGCGCTCCCGGGGACGGGCATCGACGCGGTCATGGGAATCGGCGGCACCCCCGAGGGTATCATCACCGCTTGCGCCATGCACGGGTTTGGCGGGGAGATACAGGCCCGGGTCGCTCCGCAATCCGATGAAGAGCGTGCGCGGGTAGAGTCACACGGCATCGACCTCGAGGCATGTCTGTCTCATCGGGAACTCGTGTCTGGCAACGATGTGTTTTGCGCCGCGACCGGTATTACGCAGGGTGTGTTCTTACGAGGTGTCACGTACACGCCCAAAGGGGCGATCACGCATTCGCTGGTGACGCGTTCACGGTCCGGTACCTGGCGGGTCATCGAGTCGCATCACCGATGGCAGACCCTCGAGCCGCTGAGTGCCGTTCCCTATAGGGGGACGGGAGGACGGACGGAACGGATTGGCGGATAGACGGACGGAGAGAAGCGATTGCAGACTGCAGATTGCAGAATAGTGATTGCAGATTTGATCTGACTGTAAGGTTCGGCGGGCCCTTGACTGGGGGATGCTAGTTCTCGCGCTTGGGTTTCAGCAGAATCGACTCCGAGTTCCATCAATCTGAAATCACCGATCTGCACTCTGCAATGGCGTCTCGAAGAGACGCCTCCTATCCCCAGAGTTCGGGCCGCGGGGGTCGAACGGTGCTGCCGTCGAACTCGATCGGATGGTCACGATCGCGAGCGAGCCACAGCGGGGCATCCAGGTCGTTGTACCGCGCGGTTCCTCCCAATAGCGCCGCCGGCGCGATCCCAAGCGACGTACACATCATGCAACCGATCATCAACCCGACGTTCGCCTCGCGGGCCGCCGCCAGGAATCGAAGCGCTTCGGTGAACCCACCGGTCTTGTCGAGCTTCAGATTCACTAGGTCATAGCGATCGGCCACCGTCCGAACGTCCGCGCTCGTATGACACGATTCGTCTGCGCACACGGGAATCGGCCGGTCGACCTCCGCTAACACGGCGTCGTCACCCGCCGGAAGCGGTTGTTCGATCATCTCGACGCCCAGCGCTCGATAACGAGCGCCAAACTCGAGAAACATGTCGGCGGTCCACGCTTCGTTCGCGTCCACAACCAGACGCGTTCCCGGCGCTGCGCGGCGCACCGCCTCGACCCGCTCCAGGTCTCCGCTGCCGGTGAGTTTGAGTTTGAGTAGCGGCCGTCTCGCCTCATCCCGTGCGGCCGACGCCATTGCTTCCGGGGTTCCCAAGCTGACCGTAAAGGCCGACTCGACCGGCATTGGTTCCGGCAAGCCAGCGAGCTGCCATACGTTGGTGTGGTTCAACTTCGCTTCCAAGTCCCACAGGGCGCAGTCGAGCGCGTTTCGCGCGGCGCCAGGCGGCAACCTATCCTGTAGCGCCGCTCGCGTGAGCCCAGCGGTCACGTCGGCGCCCAGCGCTTCGATTTGTTGAACTACCCCGGACACGGTCTCACCGTATCGTGCGTACGGCACACACTCACCACGTCCGACCACGCGATCGTCCGAAATTTCCGCCACGACAACGTCGACGGCGGTTCGAGTACCGCGGGAAATGGTAAACGCCCGTTTGAGCGGCCAGGACTCGTGCGTTGCGGTGAGTCTGCGGATGGTGGGTCTACGGCGTTCCGGAAATCGATGCAAGGCGGCCGCCGGTGCGAAGATATTCCGCCAGCTCGTTCGGGAGATCCGTCTCGTGAATACCCCGAACCGTTTTGTCGATGTCGTACTCGACCCGAATAAACTCGGGCGACAATCCATCGTCTGATACGTGAACCAAGACATACCCGGCGCGCCAGTCGCCGTCCTTTGGTCGTCCAACCGAGCCCGTATTGACGAAATGGATACCGGCGACCTCTCGATGCCACGGTTTATGCGTATGCCCGAACGCGATCATATCGCCGCCGTGCGCGCCTGCCACGGCCGCCATCTTGAGGCAAAACGAGTCGGGGCGGTCTTCATCCCAGTAAACGGTGTTGAGCGTTGGCGTACCGTGTACGAGTATGAGGGTCGGCTTCCCGACGTGTCCGCCGAACGGCCGAATGTCGATGCGAAAGGGCAGCGCACCGAGGTGGCGTTTCGTCTCAGGTGTGACGTGACGTCTGGTCCACTCGTAACTCTGGTGCGACAGCTCCTCTTGGCGAGGATCTTCGTACTTGCAGCCGCAGTGCTTGTAGTCGGCAGCCACGGTTGAGTCGTAGTTTCCCGCGATCCCGGGAATCTCCGCGTCACGAAGCAGGGCGACGGTCTCATTGGGGGACGGTCCATACCCAACGAGATCGCCCAAATGGTAGATGCCGGTCAGGTCCGCGTGACGTCGTACGTCCCGCAACACGCTCTCGAGGGCCGAGAGGTTCGCGTGGATGTCCGACAGCAGCGCGAGTCGCGTCATGCGAGTGGCTTGGTTGCTCGGACAAACGCCCCCATGATTCGACCCTCTACCTCGAGCGCGATTTCGTCCACGTCGAGCCCGGCGTTGGCGAGAAACGCGCGGGCGTCTTCCGCGCGGTAGATCCGCGTCGGTTCGATCTCGGCGTTCTCAAACCCGACTTCGGTCAGGAGCCGCTTGAACTCCGATTCTTCGAGGGCGCCGGCCACACATCCAACCCACAGCTCGAGATTCCGGCGCAATTCGGAAGGCATCTCGCCCCGCACGACCACGTCCGATACTGCAAACCGCCCCCCCGGCTTGAGCACCCGGAACGCTTCACGCAGCGCCAGTCGCTTGTCGCCCGAAAGGTTTATTACACAGTTCGAGATGATGACATCGATCGATTCGTCGGGGAGCGGCACGCTCTCCAACTGGCCACTGAGGAACTCGACGTTCTGGAGCCCGGTCTTTTCCAGGTTTCGACGCGCGAGTTGGAGCATTTCATCGGTCATGTCGAGTCCGTACGCCTTCCCGGTCGGGCCTACCCGCCGCGCCGAGAGAAAGACGTCGATGCCACCGCCAGACCCGAGATCCAACACGACGTCGCCGGGTCGGAGATCGGCCAACGCAGTCGGATTCCCACAGCCGAGCGACGCGCTCAGTGCGTCGTCCGGCAGCTGGGTGGTGTCTGCCTGGTCGTAGAGATTGGATGTGATCGGGTCACAACATCCGTCGGCCGTGGTTTCGCCGCAGCAAGATGCCTCGCTGCCGTCGATGACGCGTAACGCGGCCTCCGCGTACTTCTCGCGCACGGTGTTCTTTATGTCTGCACTGTCGTCAGGTCGCTGGGGGCTCTTGTCTGCCACGCGATCCTCGTGGGTGTGGTTGTACTACAAATATACTCGGGACAGGGGTGTCATCGGATCTCCGGCCCGCCGCGACGGTTGTCGAGCACGAACCGGTTCCGCGCGGGCATCACGACCTGTGGCAGCGTCTCGGCATTCATCACCGCGTCGGCTCCAATGATCTCGTTGCGCTCCAAAATAAATGCCACGAGGCCATATACCTCATTGGCGCTCAGCGATCCAGGTGATTCAAAGGGCATGGCACGGTAGATGTAGTCGTAGAGTGTCGTCGCATACGGCCAGTAGTTTCCGACCGTCATCGGGTAACGGGTGGTCCGGCCGAACGGAAAGTCGTCCCGCGGCTCACGGCCCACGAGTGGGTTGAACGGACCTTCGGTACCCGTCGCTCCATGACACCACGCACACTTTGCCGCGTACACGACGGCGCCGTCGAGGACCGTGCCGCTCCCGGCCGGCAGACCTTCGCCATCGGGCATGACATCGATATCCCAGGCGCGGATTTCTTCGTCGCTTGCAGCTCGACCGAAGCCAAATCGCTCGGGCGTCTGCGTTGCAGGTTCGGCGGTGCTCGATCGGGCGTAGGCCCGTGTTTCCTCTCCGATGCATGCGATCACAAACGGCGACAAACACATGACGAGCGCGCCGGCGACGGCCGTCCCTGTCACGCGCCGATGGTTCGCTTGGCGTCGGTTGCGCATCGGTCAGCCCTCCAACCCGAACACCACGTTCCCGTCACTCCGCACACGCCATGCTCGGATGTTGTTGTAGTGGTAGTGCGTTGCGGCGCCCCGTGTCTCGCGGAGACGTTCCAACGTCGGCTGAACGTACCCCGTCTCGTCGGTCGCGCGACTCATCAACGTGGCGGTGCCGCCCTCCCACTTCCACAGGTAGCGAAACCGCGTATGGCACTTGGGCAAGATCGGTTCTTGTAATTCCGCTCGCTCCCAATTGCGGCCGCCGTCAACGCTGACCTCGACCGACGTCACCTTTCCCCGACCGCTCCACGCGATTCCCTTGATCTCCCACCAGCCGGTACCGGACAATCTGTTGGGGTATGCCGGAAATGTGATGATCGACTTCGCGTCCATCTCGAAGCTAAAGAGACGCGCGGTCCCGTCTGCGAGCGGGTCGCTGTACTTGGAGGTTTCTTCGCGTGTCATGAACGGGCGGTCGGACAGCTCGATCCGGCGTATCCACTAGACGCACGCATTTCATTCCCAACCCGGAAGCAGCAGCCGCGCTGGATATCCCTGTTCTGGGCGCAGCGGTTCGCCGTTCTGGCCGTAGACGATCATTGCGTCGTCAAACGCCTTGGTGACCGGAATGCTCCGGGTCATCACCGCAGCGTCGGAGCCTTCGGCGAGAAACCACGTCGCCCCGGACATCGCGCCTACTTCTCTGAACAGCGTGGCGAGCGGCACGCCAATCCACTCACTGTTGCTCATCAAGCCGTCGATCTGTTGCGGTGTTCGGTCTTCACTGATACCGGCGTAGCCGCCGCCCCCGTTTCCGGAACACTCGACGAAATACGTGTGCGACGCGGCCGGGAAGCGTTTGAGATCCGCTAGGCTGAACATCATGGGTGTCTCGACCATGCCGTGAATGAGCAGAGAGTATGTGCCCGGGTCGATGACGGGAACTCCGGCGTGGTGACGCTCGAAATGCAGGTCCGAGGGCGTGATGATCCCATCCAGATCCTGAAGTGGTGAGAGTGACCCTCGCGGAGGCGTGCCGTAGGTCAGACGCCTGGGTCGAACCGCGGGTGCCCGGTCTCCGACCGGCGTGGCCGGACCGCCTTGGATCTTCGTCGGGTCGGCTTCGCCCTGAGATCCTCCAAGGCGTTGCGCGGTCTCGGCTTGCTCCGGTAAGACCGCGGCGCCCAGTACACCCATCGTACTGGCGAGCAATGCGCGCCGACTCATCGGAAGTCGTTCCTGTGACTCCGGTTCGACGGGTTCTGAGGGGCTCGTTGTCTTGGACATGAGGGCTCCAGTAGTTTGACAGACTCATCCAAAAGATGCGATGCTCAGAGAGATGGGGACAGGGGAGCGGCGCTCACGGTGAGAAGCCTGTACCTTTGAATACTCATCACATGAGTTAGTCTTCATCGTAACTTTGGTGTGGCTTCCGAGCCTCCCGAGTATACAGTCGATTGGCACGTTAACCCGGACGCTCATTATGACGACTCGTTCATCTGACAATGCTCCCCGGAACGTACAGTTTTGGCCAGTGGTTGCCGCGCTTGTTCTTTTCGGGTGCGCTGATGGTGCTTCCACCGGACAGGCGGAACGTGAAGCCGTCACGTCGGCGCCGTTATTGCTGGCCTCCGCAAGTGTGGGGCTGCCGGCCGGCATGTCTGCCGCTGACCTTCCTGACCCGGAATCGGCGGGCGCGCAGCTCGTCGCCAAGTATTGCAGCGTTTGTCATGCGGTGTCGAGCCCGACGACCCACGCTGCCAACGACTGGCCGGTAGTGATGCGACGCATGTGGCTCCGTACGGAGTACCTCGGTCCCGAATTCAACGTGCCTATTCCTACGTCCGCCGAGCGGCTGGCCATGCTCAACTACATGAGGGACAACGCCCTCCAAGTCAGCTCGTCACTACCGGACGGTCTCCACCGCGAGGTGTTCGTCCAACAGTGCGGCCAGTGCCACGATCTGCCCGACCCGCGCCAACATTCGGCGGAGGACTGGGTTGCCGTGGTACAGCGCATGTCGGGGCGTATGGAGACGATTCTCGAAAGAGAGCTCGACCCGCAGGACTTCACTCGAATCGTGCTCTACTTGGAGTCGGCGTCCCGGGGCGCTCGGTAACCGATCAGGTTCCGCTCCGATTCCAGTCGTCCGCACGCACGAGACGTAGGGAACGGTCAAGTGCTGCCGGTTGCCGGTTCTCTGTCGTTCGGGCCACGGGCAACCGGCGTGTTCCAGTTGTGGCTCGGTATCGTCATCGTCCTAGCCGCGGTCGCGGCATGTGGCGACGATGCTCTAACCGGACCGCCGCCACCTGGGCCCGAGCCTGTCGTGCTCGCCGGC
The DNA here is from genome assembly GCA_041604955.1 of Gemmatimonadales bacterium. GTDB lineage: Bacteria > Gemmatimonadota > Gemmatimonadetes > Gemmatimonadales > GWC2-71-9 > JBFHWR01. The sequence continues at coordinate 8,450 of JBFIZG010000021.1, forward strand.
ATATGGGACTTCACCGAGACGCTGATCATCTCCCGACAAGTAGTCGTCTGCAGAGACACCGGATCGTTCAGCTTCGACCAAAATGGCAAGGCTTTTTTGGGAACGGGCGGGCTCATCGGCACCTGCACCGGGCTCCTCAGCACGTTTCGCAATGAGAGTTTCTTTGGCATCGATAGCGGTTCCGTCTCGGGGAATTCGATCAGTTTCACCGTCGTTGATGGGTGCCGCTATATCGGTACGGTAATCGAGGGTCAGCCGCGGCGCATCAGGGGTTCGAGCGCCTGCTCCATCAACTTCGACGGAACGTGGGAAGCTGTTGAGGGCCGGGCGATCGCTACGGTTGGCATCGAGCCCGATTCCCTCGCGATGGTCGTTGGCGAAACCGTCCAACTGACGGCCGTGCTCGAGAGCGCGTCGGGTGCGCGAATCTTCGAACGTCCGGTTACGTGGGCGACGTCCGATCCGGCGACGCTCGAGGTTGGGGAGCACGGTACGGTGATGAGTCGGGACGCTGGCCCGGCCATCGTGACCGTGACGGCCGAAGACATCGTCGGTGAGGCGAGTCTGAGCGCGGAGTTCGTTCGGTTTGCGGCCGCCGACGGCGGCGTCTTTCATGCGTGCGGCACGTCGGACGAAGGGGTGGCGTACTGCTGGGGACGTAACCATCGCGGACAAACCGGCACGACGCTTGGGACGCTCGAGTGTGAAGGCGACTCACCGTGCCGCGCGGCGCCAGGCGCGGTGAGCAGATCCTTGGAGTTTACCACGGTGAGCGCTGGCTTTGAAAACAGCTGTGGCGTGACGACAGACGGGAACGCCTACTGCTGGGGTGCGAACGAGTTTGGTCAGCTCGGCAATGGGTCGCTGGTTGGGAGTCCGACACCGGTCGCGGTATCCGGCGGTGTCGGATTCGTTTCCCTGAGCGCAGGGTCCGGTCACGTCTGCGCTCTGGCCGGCGACGGCAGCGCCTACTGTTGGGGCGACAACTCGTCTGGGCAATTGGGTGTCGGGCCGGGAGATCAGAGTGCCGTACCGGCGCCGGTGTCGGGGAATCTTACGTTCGACGCCGTTACCAGCGGCGGCTTTCATACGTGTGCATTGCTGGACGACAACACCGTGAGATGCTGGGGCGACAACTTCGGTGGCCAACTCGGCGTCGAGATCTCTACACGACGAAGCACGATCCCGGTGGAGGCGGTCTCCGGATTCACGTTTTCCTCGATTAGTGCCGGCGGTCTTCATATGTGCGGCATCGCTACCCCCGGCGGCGGCGCGTACTGTTGGGGCGAAAATACCGACCGGCAGCTCGGTATCGACTCGGTGCCGTTCTCTCCTAGTCTGGTCACGCCCTCCGGTGATCTGGAATTCGTGAGTATCACCAGCGGCGGATTTCACACCTGTGCCCTCACGCAAGATGGGTCTGCGTATTGCTGGGGTCGCAACCAATCGGGTCAGCTAGGCATTGGAAGCACAGGAGCCGATGTCCACACGCCATCGGCAGTCCTCGGTGACCTCAAGTTTGCGCAGTTGATCGGTGGAGCTTTCTTCACCTGTGGCGTTACCGACGACGGCGTTTTGTATTGTTGGGGATCGAATGTGGATGGAGAACTCGGCTCCGGCATGACGACACCGAGTGCCGAGCCTGTTCGCGTCGCCGGGCAACCGTAACGGATCGTCGAGTCCCAGGGCGCATCTGTGTCGACTCGCTGTAGGTGAAGCACGCTTCCTCAAATCTTCATACCCTCTTGGTCTGTTTCCCTATCAATTACGGGTTGTCACACAGCGACCGTAAAACATGCGGATTTTTGTTTTCTTGACGAAGGAGGGTTCGATGTCATTCGTGCGTGGCCTTGGTCTTGTCGCAGCACTGGTCATCTCGACTAGCTCGATCGCACTGGCACAGCAACACCAGCATCAAGGGCAGGGACACATGTTGGGGGCGCAGAGCGGCCGCATGTCGGGCATGGCGCCGCTTCAGATGTTCGGCCCGGCCAGTTTGTTGGAACAACGGGAAAAGCTCTCGCTCACGTCTGGACAAGTGGCACACCTCACCGAGCTGCTCGAAGGCTCCAAGAAGGCCCGCGAAACGTTGCTCGAGGGTCACGATCGCAATCATGCGCTCTTGATGGAGATCTTGACCGGTGCCAAACCCGACCCGGCACAGGCCCGCGGATACTTCGATGCGGCGCACGCGTCGATGGGTGCGGCGCACTGGGCGGAAATCGAGGCGGCGCTCGAGGCGATGATGGTTCTCACCCCGGAGCAGCGGGCGATGGTGCGGAGTTCGTCGGACTCGCCATAGCCCCAAGACGAGGTCCCGTGAGTGTCTAGCGGCTGAGGCCTGCGGAGGGGAGGTGAATAGCCGATAACGTCGCTAGAACCACAAGCGCACCAGGTGCGGTTGGAAGCCGAACAGCGCCGCGCTCGACGTGTCGACCAGGACCGAGACCCACCCCACGTCCGGCGAGCCGAACGATTCCAGACGCGTGAAGTTTTCGAGCACGCGACCAGTTGTGCGGCGCTTCAGCGGTTTGTCGACAACGAACTCATGATTGTCACCGTGGATGAGGAGCACGGGGCGACCAAACCGCTCGACCTGTTTTTCCAATTCAAAGAGAAACCCGTCATAGGCCATCCGTTCGGGGTCGTCGAGCGGCGCATCAAAGCTCGGGTCTGCGTGCATCGCAATCACGACGCCCTTCGCTTCGATTTCGTGAGCCGTCTGGAACGCCTGCCGCAGCCAATTGATGCCGGCAGAGTCCCGTCGCGCCCGAGCGGCGTCATCTTGCCAGCTCCGACCCACGAATCGCTCCCCAGCGTTCCAACTACCGACGACATGCACGGTAGCAAACACGATGCCCTCATGAGTCCAACGGGCGTTTTCCGGAAAGTCGTTAAAGATGGAGTCCGCCGCCTGACTGACGAGGTCGAGTGTGGCGCCGCCGGTACTCGATGACGGATCCGGGAAGAAGATGCTCCGGAGGCTCTGCAATCGATCGAGTGGCTGATAGCTGCCCGCGATTCTCTCGTGACAATCTGCCCACTCGTTGTCACCCGGCGTGTATATGAACGGGTGACGGATGTGCTGAAACAACTCGAAACGGGCGCGAAACAACTGCTCGGAACACGGATACCAGAGAATGTCACCGAGGTTGATCACCCATTGCAGGTCCGCTGTGTTCAGTGCTCGAATGAGTTTGCCGACTTTGATCTGTTCGATCCTCCCGTACGGGGCGTCGCCAAAGATGGCAAACGCAAAGGTGCCGGGTGGATTGGGGGGAATCGGCTCGGGGTTGCACGCGATCGGGACGAAAGCCCCAAGCAAGAGGAGTCTTTGGCAAGCGGTCATTCAGCGCCGACGATTGTGCTCCGTCGCTCTAGGAGAATGACGTCACGCCACACGCCGGCGAGCTTGCCGAGTTTCTCGCGCCGCCCGACCTGGCGAAACCCGGCGCGCCGGTGGATCGCAAGACTGGCTTCGTTCTCCGGGAAAATTCCGGCTTCGAGCGTCCAAATACCGGTCTCTTCGGCGCCCTCCACGAGGGCCTTCAGCAGCGCCAGGCCCACGCCCTGCCCCCGGCTGTCGGGGTCGACGTAGACACTCACTTCCGCGACGCCGCCATACACGCATCGGCCGGAGACCGGTGCCAGCGCTGTCCAGCCAACGACGACGTCACCGCGTCGTGCAACCAGGCGAGGCGCCTCGAGGTGTTCCCGGTCCCACGTCTCCCATGCCGGCGCTTCGGTTTCAAACGTCGCGTGACCGGTTGCGATGCCCGCACGATAGATGGCTCGGACGGACTCCCAGTCATCCGGTTGCATTTCGACGATTCGGATGGTCATCGAGTTGGGCTCATTTCTTCACGGTGCCGATTCGCATACGAAGCGGCCACGAAACCAGACGCGCGACGTGCGGCTCACCCCACACCTTGTGCAATGACGCCGACAGCGCTGGAAGCGGATCCCTGTTCGTCTTCGCTCGCGCTCGCTTGACCGCCGACCATGTGTTGATGTAGCCCAGGAAGTGGTCGAGCGTCCAGGACGCTGTCATGGTAAAGTCAGGCGGCGTCAACTCGTGGAAGGGGAACGGGAGTGTCGCGTACCCTGCAACAACATGCTCTCGTTCCGGTGGCCAATACGGCCCGATCGCATCGCGATAGAACCGCTGCAAGATGGGATCGAGTTCCGGTCCGAGATCTGCGAGCATGTAGGACCACGCAGCGACCACGGCGCCGTCCTTGGCCACGCGTTTCACCTCCCGAAAGTAATCCTCTCCGGCAAACCAATGGAGGGCCTGCGCCGCGGTCGCGAGGCTCACGCAATCGTCCGGAAGCGGTACGGCCTCGGCCCGGCAGGCGACAAAGTGCACGTTGGCGGGCCTCCGCGACTGGAGCAGCTGCGCCACGCTCGCGTCCGTACCGACAACGGCGTCGAAGTGAGGTGCAAGTCCCAACGCCGCCTGACCGTTTCCGGTGCCGCAGTCCCACGTGAGCTCGTGCGACGGTGCGAGCATCGATAGCTGGTCGAACAGGGCTGTCGGATAGATCGGCCGGTAACGCCAATAGTCCGGAGCCGTTTCCGTAAAATGATCGGCCCACCCCACCACGATCCCTCGTCTTTATTCACTCAGTGCAAATGCGTCGCTACGCTTTCCTCGCGCTGACCTTGCGATATATCCACAGAAGGATGAGCGCGCCCACGACGGCAATGAGCATGCTCCCCAGATTGAACCCCGTCACACCGCCGATGCCCACCAGCGAAGCGAGGAAACCTCCGATCACGGCGCCCACGATACCGATCACGATAGTGACGAGGATTCCGCCGGGGTCCTTCCCGGGCATGATCCACTTGGCAAGGGCGCCCGCAATCAATCCAAACACGATCCAAGAAACTATTCCCATAACTCCTCCAACGTTGTCCCTCTAGTTGTCGCCGTCGACTCGAGTGGGGTTATGACGGCGTATTCGATGCTGCTTTTGTACGACCTATTCGTTCGCGTAGTCTTCTGCGCCCACGAAGTGGAGCGACACATATGGCTCGTCGCCGACCACCCAGCTATCGTGTCCCGGCCCGATGGCAAACAGATCGCCGGCAATGAGATCGATTTCCCGGCCGTCGTCCATCAGCGCTATCGCGTGTCCGCCAAGCACCAATCCCACATGATCCACCTGACACGATGACGCGCCGGTTTCCCGGCCCACATGTTCCGACCATTTCCAGCCAGGCTCGTACGTCGCTCTGCCGATAGTCATGGGGCCGATCCGCACGACCTCGAACATGCCTTTGTCGAAGTGACGGACTTCGTCGGGGGTTTCGAATCGTTTGGTCATGGTGTCTATCATATCGGTCGATCCGTGCTAGAGCTCGTCTAATGCCATTCGTACGCTGATGGTACAGGAAAAAGTTTCTGCTCCTCCGGTGGCCCTCATTCGCGGCCTTTCATGCTTGCCGACAACGAATTGACCCGCTCGGAGGCGTCAGACCGGAGTCGACTCCGTGTCCGGGAGGACGCAGGGTCGGACCTCTTTTCTTGCTCCACGAAGGGGCAAATCTATGAGGATGACCGCCTTTCGCCAGCAGCACCGCTCATGCCGCCGGTCGGGACATACTCCGGATCAAACTGGTCGATGAGGATCTGATTGCCGTCCGGATCCACGAGAGACAGGTACGTGGGCCCCGAGCCGCCATCCGCTTCCCGTTCGATCGCGACGCCGTTTGCCTTGAGCTCCGCCTGCACCGCGCGCGCGTCGGGGGGATTGAACGTCATGATGTTGTCATTAAACATTCCCTGGAACAACCCGATCGTGACATGGCCGTGGCGCATGATCAACCAGTTTTCATCGCGGTGATCGTCGTATACGGTGAATCCCAGGCCTTCGTAGAATGCCCGCGACGCTTCGAGGTTCTTGACATTCAGGCCGAGCGAGAATCTGCCGAGTTTCATAACCACACTCCCAGTGCACCATGTCGAGTGTTCATGAGGGATGGTGCCCCAATGATCGAGGATTGCCTTTCCGGGCCGGTCCAACAGATTCCGTTGTCGACCGCGAACGAGGAGAGGCACCGATGAGGACAAATTTTGTACGATCGGAACCCGTTTTGTCGAGCCCACGCGTCCTGCGACTGCTCGTCGTCGCCATCCTGGTCAACGCCGTCGTATCGACGGGCCCACTCTCGGCTCAGGGGGGGAATCGAGTTCACTCGCTCACCGACACGCTTCCGGGCGCAGTCGGAGGGGTCGCGGTCGACAGGATCGGAACCGTGTACGTGGCGGATTTTCGGGAAAGTGTATGGAAGGTGACTCCCGACGGCCGCGCGAGCGTGTTCGCCACCGGACTGTATGGCGCCTCGGGAAATACGATCGATTCCAAGGGCAACCTGCTCCAGTCCAATTTTTCGGGCAGCTACATCAGCAAGATCAATCGGTTCGGCGACCACGAAATTCTGGCCGACTCCGGACTGTCCGGCCCCGTCGGCATCACAGTCGATCCCGATGACAACGCCTTCGTTACAAACTGCACCAACAATACGATTAGTCGCGTGTCGGCTGGCGGCCGGGTCTCGACGTTTGCCACAGGCGATTTCTTCAATTGTCCGAACGGCATCACCCGTGACGGGCAGGGCAACATCTACGTCGTCAATTTCAGCGACGAACGGATGATCAACACAAACGGGGTGGAGATGCTCGCCAAGATTCGAGAGGGAAATAGCCGGCGAGAATGCCAACAGCCCGCGGCGAGCGGCCACTTACGCCTTGCTGCGGCGCTCGATGAACTCCTTCAGGGCGACGGCGTTGTTGAACTGCGTTTCTTTTGATGCGTAGACAAACGTGACAGATCCGTTTCGAACCCGCTGCATCAATGCGTCGACAACGTCTTGGTTGCTTGCAAGTTCTGTGTAGTACCGGCGCTTGAACTCCGTCCAACGGGCCGGATCGTGATCGAACCACTTGCGAAGAGTGGTCGACGGCGCGAGATCCTTGAGCCACAAATCGATGCGCGCGTCGGCTTTCTTGATCCCGCGCGGCCAGAGGCGTTCCACCAGAATGCGGCAGCCGTCGTCGCGCGCAGCCTGCTCGTAGACGCGCTTGAGTCGGATGGTCATAACAAATTCAATACCGCCCTATGAGGCTGGCCGTTGACGCCAGCTGTGGCTCGGGAACCGTGCGAATTCACCTCGCCGCGGCCTGACTCCCAAACCTGTAAAATCCTGGCTCGTCCGTCGATCTATTGGCGATCCGAGCCGAAGTCGTCTACGAGACACTCGGCGGCTTCTTGCGCGTGAACCGCAGGGCAGACCAGCGATCGTCGATGGCCGCGACCTTGTAGTCCACGAGCCCGTGTGCCGCAGCCAACTCTCGGACGACTGTCTGCGACAGGTCGCTCGTGACACCGGAGGCCTTCTTTGGCCAGGCGATCCACAGCCCGTCTTTTCCCGCCGCCGCTCCCAGACGGTCGATGCGGCGAGTCACGTCCGATCGCGTGGTGGCGAACCAGACGATCATGTCGACTTGGCCTCGAACGCGCCGCCGGAGCTTCGTTCCCCTGGGTAGGGTGCCAAGGGCGTTCTCAAATCCCTGCGGCGCATTGACGAGCGCCACAACTGCGTTGGCCTTGATCCCTAGCTTCTTGGCCAGCGGGACCCCCGCGTATGCAGCAAACACGGACGACGGTACCTCAGGGTTTTCGGGCGGGTTGGCGATCGCTCGTTTGAGCGCCGAGCGAACTCGGCTCCAGGGAGTGTAGACCGCATCCGGAAGATGCCGTTTGATGTTGGCCAGCTTCACGGGGTCGCCGTCGGCAAAGACAATTGGAACGTGCCGGGTCGCCTTGGCGTGGCGCAACTGAATTGCGACGTCCCGGCCTTGAGAGGGGAGCCGGGTCAGGTCAATGACGAATGCAGCCGGCGGGTTTGCTTTGAGTTTGCGAAGCGATGCGGCGGTGAACGGTTGACCGACCACCGCGTAGCCGGCGGCTCTGAGTGTGGCCGCTCGGTCGCGAGCCTCAGCCGCGTTCCAATGAATGAGACACAGCTTCAACGTGGATGATCGCTACTGCGACGCGAGATCCGGCGCGTCACTATATCCATCGGCGTACATTCTCCAGATCCCCTGGGCGTCCCGTTTCCAGATGACGATGAATTTCCCCCGGGCGGTACCATTTAACGTGAAGTAGCCGATGTCATAGGCGAGGTCGCCGCTTACGTCCCTATCCACGATGTCGAACCGAATGTCTGGGCCGGGCATCTGATCTTCGGCGAATCTGCCGAGAAAGCGGTGGAACTCGGCATAGATGGTGTCCCTGCCCTGCACGATGTCCCGACCAGGCTGGAGATAGAAGGCCGAATCCATGTAGATTTGCGCCACCATGTCCGCGTCGGCCGTGCGGTACGCTTCCCGGAATCGCTCGTATGCGGCATCGAGTTCGCGAACCACCTCCTCCTTCCAACTCGAGATCGACTGTTGTTCGCGGGCGCAGCCTACCGATAGCAGAATGGCCGCGCCCATCAGGACCAGCTTCGACATCGAATGGTGCATCACGGTTGTCCTCCGGTCATCGTTGGATCGTCCCAACCACCGACCGTGCCTCACTGTTGTGCCGGGTCATCGATCGAGGTGGTGTTGGCAACCGATCTCGTACGCCTCGTGTATGAGGGCGACGAAAGCGTCATCAAACTCGGATACGTCATGGAAGCGAAAAATATGCGAATAATCACCGGGCGGTATGAACTCGACACGGTGGACCCTGGCGTGCTCGGCCCGGCGCTTGAGCCATAAGCCGACGTCGAGCCAATGCTTCCTGGGCATGGCGCCCGCAAACCGTACCCGCGCCTGGCAGACGATCCGTGTTTTCTGGGCATACACCGTCATCGGACCGCAGTCTTCGACGAGTGAGCGAAACCGGCGCCACAGCGTGCGCACCACGGGATCCTTGTTTTTGAAATGATCGGAGAGTCGATAGCGCCCGCATGAATGCCACATGTTCGCGGTGACGAACCGATGACCGCATTTTGGACAGGTCCAGAGAGGCTTCTGTTGTTCCGGCACCGGGTCTTTCTCAACGAGATGCGGATTCGCGTGTGTAAACATACGCCTCCGTGAAATCGCGAGGCCTGTTTCCGTCGTTGCCTACATCCCCAGCTTCGGCGTCGAAGCGAAACCGATTCGCGTCGAGGAATTCGAAGATGCCGTACAGCACCCTGCCGGCTAGGACGCCACGGTCGAAGCCGGACAACTCGATATGGTGTGGTCGGCTCCGGTAGTTGACTTCATAGAGTAGTTGAAACGTTCCGACCTCAGGGGCGTCAAACGTCCAGGTGACTGAGCCGTCCGGGCGAAACGTCAACGTGTTGGGGCCGCTTTGCTCGTGCGTACTCGACCAGGTGCCGAGCACGGTGGGCCCATTGTATGCACACCCGGAGAGCGTTGCGGCGAGCAGCAAGCCGGCAATCCACTTCATTGAGTCTCCGTTCTCGATCTTCGTGAACGACGGCCGCAGGACGGAATGAACGCTGGCACCGTTTCACGATACTGCGTGTACTCTGCTCCAAAACGTTCTTCGAGTTCACGCTCCTACAAGAGCACTATGATATAGAGCCGTCGGGGATCGGAAACGTCAACTCGATGTGGCCGCCGGGCTCCGTGTGCGCCCACCGCTCGAGGAGCCGGTGTATCGCCGACCGAATCCGTGAAACGTCGTGGGGCCGAATGAATTCGGGTGGAGCGACGCCCTTCGCGGCGCATGCGTTCTGAAGCTCACCACTGAAGTCGTCGAACGGGACACCGCTCGCAAGCTCGGTTTGAAAGAGACCCACGACGAACTCAGTCTGACTCGCCTCCGCCGGCAACTGCAGGGCTTTCGCCGCGCCAGGGACTTCGAAATCGCGTAGGTCGTGTCCTTCGGCGATGAGCGAGAAAAACGAGCTAGTGAGACCAAGCACGCTTTCGACGGCATAGTGAACGAGATCGTGTTGCGCAGGGCCGGGGCAGCGGGCCCACGTAACGGAGCCGTCCGGCCGCCGGCACGTCAGCGTATCGGGTTTGCCATTTCCTTTAGTAAGGCGGATGAGAAGATGGTTCGACATTGTCGGCTTCGGCGGCGTACAGCGGAGCTACGCCCTGCCACGGATCTTTGCGAACCACCAGCGGAGGCCGACAAAGAGAAACCGCCAGTCGTGAAAGAACTCGGGAGGCTTCCGCTCGATGGCGTGCCCTACGAATTGGAAGACCCAACCGAGCACGAACATCGCGAGGGGAACCGGCCAAAAGCCGCTCACGAAGATCGCCACGACAAACAGCGGGAGCGACAGGGCTATCAGCGGAATACCAATTGTGTGACACAAACGATTGACCGGGTGCTGGTGGCTCCGGGTATACAGCTGAACCCACTCGTCCATCGTCTTGTTGCCGAGCATTGGGACCTCCCGCAGCAATGATCACGACAATGTAGCTCCGGAACGACAGGACCGCATGCCGTGCGGTGTCCGGGGGAGCGGCGGGTCGATGCTCGCCGTGATGCGGTGAAACCCCGGTCGCCACGGCCCGTAGGTCACTCCATGTACGTCACCGGTGTGATTCATTTGACCTTCGCGGTCTCGGCGCTCGTCTTTGGATTGATCGTGGTGATGATGCCCAAGGGAACCCGCCGCCACCGAAAGGCCGGTTGGGTGTACGCCGTGAGCATGGTGAGCCTCAACGGAACCGCCCTCATGATCTACCGTCTGTTCGGTGGCTTTGGACCGTTTCACGTGTTTGCGCTGATCAGCTTGCTGAGCGTCGTCGCAGGAGTGGTTCCGGTGGTTCGACGGCGACCGCGCGAGACGTGGTTGGAGCACCACGCGTACTGGATGACGTGGTCGTACGTCGGACTCGTTGCCGCCGGGGTCTCCGAAGTCGCGACGCGCGTCCCGGCGTCGCCGTTCTGGTGGATGGTGGCCGGTTCGACGCTCCTCGTGATCGGTGTCGGACGGTACGTGATCAATTCCCGCGTGCCCGGGATCCTGAAAGCGGTACGACCACGCGCTCGAGCGCGGGTCTAGCTTCGGCTTCAGAAGCAAGTCCGGATCAACGAACGGGTACAGGCGAGGATGACTGAGTTGGAAGCCGCAGTGAAGCGGTTGGAGGCAGCGGTGACAGGGATGGACCGGTTGCGCTAGCCCTGTGAATTCGCCCGCATACGCGGAAAGCCCCGGCCAAACGTCGGGGCTTTCTCACGAACAACCACTGGGGCGGCAGGATTCGAACCTGCAACTTCCCGGTTAACAGCCGGGCGGTCTGCCAGTTGACCTACACCCCAATAAAAAAACCCGCCGGCGGTTTGACCTGGCGGGCAACTGCTTCGCGAACGCGCGCGAACCCCTAGCCAGGTCTCCGCTGGGAAACCCGATTGACGGGATTGAGAGTGTTTGCCGCTCTCGACATGCGCGTTTGCATGAATGTCAGGGTACTTCCTTGACTCGGCG
>JBFIZG010000022.1:0-19245 GCA_041604955.1 Gemmatimonadales bacterium
AGACTCGATCAAACATCCATTCCATCCATACACCATCTCTTGTCAGTTGCCTATGGCTGGCGACTAGCGCGACAGGGCCACACCCGTTCCCATCCCGAACACGGTAGTTAAGCCTGTCAGCGTCGATGGTACTTCGGGGCTTCCTCCGTGGGAGAGTAGACCGTCGCCAGCTGCCCTATCGAAAGCCCGTCTCGTTTCCGCGAGGCGGGCTTTCTTCATTGCAGCGGGCACGGTACCCAGTGCACAGTACACCGTACACAGTGCACAGTGCATCGGATTCACAGTTTTCCACCGGCACTCTTCCGAAACTTCACAAGCATTCGAATCACTGCCTGACAGTCGTTCTGCAGCCCTGCGAGTTCTCGCTCGTCAGCCAGGTCTAGCGTTCCGAGTACTGCCAAATGGGTTTTCAGCTCAAGAGCCGAGCCGAACGCGATTCGAAGAGTCCGCACAAGCTGTTTCCGGGTCCCTAGGCCGTAACCCTCAGCGATGTTCGCGGGAATCGAAATCGCGGCGCGTCGGATCTGGTCGCTCAAGCAGAAATGCCGACAGAGCGGCTCTCGCATCGTTACCCGGTACGCCCGGCCGGCAAGAGCGACCGCACTTTTCCAGACCCTCCAGTCTTCCAGCTTTGCCACGTCGAACAATTGCGATACGGTTTGCCCGTTTCATGCTTTCTGAGCGCATTGAGTGCCAAAAACGCCCCGAAACACCGCGTTCCATGAACTGTGTACCGTGTACCGTGTACTCTGCACCGTGCACTCTGTACCGTGCGCAAACGCTGGATTGGTCCCTACTGCGGCGCCGGCCTTATCTTGATCCTATGGACGCGCCTCCCCACACCCGCATCGCCACCATCGCACTCGCCGGTAAACCCAACGTGGGGAAGTCTACGCTGCTCAATGCGCTCGTCGGTCAAAAGCTCGCCATCACCAGTGCCAAGCCCCAGTCGAGCCGCAAGCCGGTCTTCGGGGTCTGGACCGACAATGACGTCCAACTCATCTTCGCCGATTTACCGGGACTGTTCACGCCGGAGTATCTGTTGCAAGAGTCGATGATCGAAGCTGCCACCCAAGTACTCGCCTCTGCGTCCGCGGTACTTCACCTGCACCCGGCGGCCGACGGCACGCCGGAACCGCTTGCGCACCTGCTGCCAGAGCTCTCATGTGACGCATGGTCCGTCGCCACGGTATTGACAAAGGCGGACCTCGTCCCGGCACTGCCACCTGCCTCACCGGCCCTGTTTCCAGTGTCGGCCGTAACGGGAGAAGGCATACCCGAGCTCCTCGCGTGGTGCCAAGACCAAGCGGTGCCCGGCCCGTTTCGCCAGGACGCGGACGAGATCAGCACCCAGTCGACGCGGTTCTTCGTGGAAGAACTGGTACGGGAGGCGGCGTTTGAGGTTCTGGAACAGGAACTCCCGTATTCCGTGGCCGCAACGGTCGATGAGTTCCGCGAAGGGTCCAGTCCGGTATATATTCGAGTGGTCCTCTATGTCGAACGCGAATCGCAGAAGGGGATGGTCATCGGAAAACACGGCGCGACCATCAAGCGGTTGGGGGCTCACGCACGCACCAAAATCGAAGATCTCTTGGGAGAACACGTGTACCTGGATCTTTGGACAAAAGTGCTTCCCAAATGGCGGACCCGACCGAAGGCGCTTCGGTCTCTCGGCTTCCCGGTAGCAGCGGGCGGACGGACGAACCGGTGAGCGTACCCCAGGAGCTACTCGACATCCTCGTCTGCCCCAAATGCAAAGGCGAACTCGAGCACCGGACCGAACCGGACGAGACGCTGGTCTGCGCGACGTGCCGCCTTATCTACGCCGTCGAAGACGAGATTCCCATCATGCTGATCGATGAGGCCACGCCCTTCTGACATCCTCGTCGCGGCTTTGCTCTCCACCTCGCCGCTCTATGGGCAGTCGGGAGGAGGGGGAGAGCCGGAGGTGGGTGGCGCCGCCTTTCTCTTGCTGTCGGTCGGTGCTCGCGCCGCCGGCCTAGGACAAGCCGCCGTCGCCGATGCGGGAACGGGCGAGTCGGCCTTTTGGAATCCGGCAGGCCTAGCCCTCATCACGGAACATGAGTTCGCGGTGCACCACTCTTCGACCTTCGCCTCAGAAAACACAGCGGTGTCGGCGCATTTCGCCGCCAACGGCGTGGGCGTCTTCGGCGCATCAGCCTACCTGGTTGATTTCGGAAGCCAGGAACTCGTTCCGGGTCCGGGCGTTCCGATTGGCCGAATCTCACCAAAGAACATCGAGTTGTTGGGGTCGTTTGCGACGACCGTCGCGGAGAACCTCCTATTTGGCATCAACTACAAGCTTGTCCAGTTTCGCCAAGACTGCTCGGGTGACTGCAGGCGTATCCCATCGGTGGTCGGTACTACCCATGGCGTCGACATGGGCATGCAGTATGCGATCGGTTCCATGCGAGAATTGCGTCTGGGCGTCGCGGTGCGACATGCCGGTTTTCGGCTGCAACTCGAAAACGAAGGGCAGTCGGACCCGCTTCCGACCAGAGTTCAGGTGGGAGCGATCTACACGTTGACGCTCCCCGCACGCCCGGGATCGTTGGAATCACTGGATGCCCGGATTCTCGTCGACCTCGACGATGCGTGGGGACAGTACAACAGCCCTGATGCGCGTGTGGGACTCGAACTGGGCTACGGCGATCTCGTGCGCATCAGAAGCGGCTACGCGTTCCTCAACTCCGAAAGCAGTGGTCCGTCGGTGGGGTTTGGTCTCAGACTCGGCCGCGTGGCGGTCGACTTCGCGCGTGCGTTTTTCGATTCGTCGAGCTTTGACGAACCCCTCCATATCAGCCTCCGCGCCATCCTGTAACGCAGTGACTCTGGGGACGGCCGTCCTGATCGCCAGCATGGCCGCCATGCCGCAGGCTGAGCGCGTTCAGGACGGGAGCCTCTATCCGACTTCGCTGCTCGAGGTCGATCCCGCACGGGGCTTCGCCACGACCGAACCCCAGGACAGCACCGTTCGCGCGGGATGGCTCGGACCCGCCGCGTCCGTACTCATCCCCGGCACCGGACAGCTCCTCAAGAACCAAGATCGCGGCCTCGTGTATCTCGCGGCCGAAGTGTTCCTGTTGAACCGGTACTTTTCCTCCCGAAGCGACGGCAACCGTGAACGGGATCGCTTCCGCGACCTCGCGTTCACCATTGCTCGAGCCGCGTTCCAGCCGACGATTCGAGACACCGTCTTCGAGTACTTCGAGCAAGTGGGAAAATTCGTTGCGAGCGGCCCCTTCGACATGGATCCTGGACCCGGGTTTGCGCCGCCAACCGACGCGGAGACGTTCAACGGCCAGATCTGGACCCTCGCTCAACAGACGTTTTTTGCCGACCCCGACAACCCACCGGGGCCCGAATCCGAAGAATTTCTTCGCGCGCTCGAGTTCTATCGGAACCGAGCCGTGGGACCAAACTTTTCGTGGTCGTGGGAGGACGCCGACCTGGAACGAGACCTGTTCCAACAGTCGATTCGGGACAGCGATGCCGCGTTTCGGAGAGCGACACAACAGCTTGGACTCGTCTTGGTCAACCACCTGCTGAGCACCGTCGATGCGTTCATTTCCCAGCGTCTTTCTCGGCGAAACCGGCTCGCCGATCTCAATTCGCGCGTCTGGCAATCGCCGGTGACTGGCAGCGGGATCACGGCAGATCTCCGGCTGACGCTCTCATTCTGAAGACCCAAGCCCGCATTCGAGCCGCGTTGACTTATCGACCGGCCGTTCCTAAGTTATGCCCAATCATGGGATTACAGACACGCGAGGACATCGGTGGGGACGCCAGCGAAGGTACTGCACTACTCGCCCGCTGAGCGCCCGATCCCCGAGCTGGTGTCGGCTTGGCTGAAAGCGAAGCCGTTTGCCGTTATCTCTCTTGCCGATCACGACACCGTCCGGGACGTCACGTTTCGTAGCCCCCCGGTTCTCATTCTGATCGATGCAGATGGCGCGGAGGAGAAGGGTGCGGCGCTGTGTCGTGCGCTGAAGAGCGATCCGTTCAGCGCAATCGTCCCCGTCGTGTTCGTGGCGAGTCACCACACCACGGATCTGGCGAACGACTGGTTCGAGGCCGGCGCGGACGAGGTGATCACCCCGCTATTCGAGCCGTCGGAGCAACGGGGCCGGCTCGATGTGTTGTTGACGCGGACCGAACGGAACGTCGCCGTGCACCCTTCGACCCGACTTCCGGGAACCACCGAGATCGAGCGGAATATTCGCGCTCGGGTCGATGCCGAAGAGCCATTTGCCGTGTGCTACGCCGATCTCGACCACTTCAAAGAATTCAACGACCGCTACAGTTATTACGAAGGCGACCGTGTCATTCTGATCCTGTCTCGGATCCTACGCGATGTCGTGCGAGGACTCAGTAGTGACGATGGATTTGTTGGACATATCGGCGGCGACGATTTCATCATGGTCTTGCCCCTCGATCAAGTGCAGGAGGTCTGTGGGGAGATCATCTGGGTCTTCGACACACTTCTGCCGATGCAGTACAACGAACAAGACCGCCGCGCAGGTTATTTCTTCGGCAAGGATCGGCGCGGACATCTCCACCGAGTATCGCTCATGTCGCTGTCCATTGGAATCGTGACGAGCCAACATCGGAAGTTCACGCACCCGGCTCAAGTGAGCGAGCTGGCAAGCGAAATGAAGATGTACGCCAAGTCGCTACCCGGATCGGTGTTCGTTGTCGACCGACGACGGAACGAGGACGACCGCTAGCAACCACGGGAACCGCCATGAACGTTCGCTGCCCCGAATGCCTGACCATGTACCGCGTCGACCCGGCCAAGGTGACGCGACGACTGCGCGCCCGTTGCTCTCACTGTTCCGGCGTGATGACAGTCGAGGCACCGAACCGTTCGCATCACGCGCTCGACGACGCCCACAGAACACGGACGGATCCGACAGCTGTGGACACTGATGATGCCATGGAAGCCGTGACGGAGACGGTATCACCCCGGTCGGCCGATCACGTCGACGAGGTTGTCCCGGAACCGACGCACGCCGCGGCGAGCAGCGGATCCTCGCCCACACCCGTGTTTCACATCGAGGACGCCGCGGCAGGAACTCCGCGGGTGTCGCCCGCCGATTCACGGCCCGCACCCGTCTATGATGTCGATGATGCCGGGCCGGCTGCTGAGGCGTCACCATTGACGCGCGTACCGACGGCTGGCGACGAAACCGGCGACGATGAAGGCGTGGAGAGCCCGCCCCCGCCTCCGCCTACCACCCAGACACCGGTCTCCCGCCCATTCGTTCAGCCGAGGGCGGCCAAGACGGGTGGGCAGCCCCCCTCTCCCAAGCGTCCAGCCGCTCCCGTTTTTCGTCCGACTCCTGGGATGCCCGTTCAGACGGCTCCGGTCCCACCTCCGGCCCGGCCGACGACCCGGGGTCCGGAACCCCAGATGGAACCGTCACGCGCCCTAGCGGACCAGAGGAAACCGGTGGCCTCGACGCTCGCCACCGCGCCGCAGCCGGCCCTGCCCATCAACCCGTTCCTGTCCCGAGACCCGCGCGAACGGGCTCGACGCCTCGCCCGGGCCCTCGTGTCGGACATCATCGTGTATCAGCCCGAGAAACGGCGCCTGGCGCTCCAGGAGGGCACCCTGCCGGAGGTCTTCCGGGAAGAAATCGGCAAGAGCTGGAAAGAGTATCGGCAACAGATGGGCGAGGAATTTGCCAGCTCGACCCCGTATTTCACGGAGGCGCTCAATGAAATCCTCGCCGAGGGTCGGCAGATTTTCTAGCGTAGTGTTAATTTTCGGCAGCGGTGGCTTCTACCAAGTGACAGAGAGCCGTCCACCCATGTTGGGTCGACGGCTCGCTGTCTGTACGCAGGGATAATACCGGGAGCAATCATGTCTGAAGATATTCGCGATCAACTGACCGAGATCGAGCGCCGGCTCACCGAGCTTCGAGGTTTTCTTTGACCTTCCAACGAAGAGCGCGCGGCTGACGAAACTGGAATCCTCGATGTCAGCTCCCGGGTTTTGGAACGACTCGGAACAGGCCAAGGCCACCGTTGACGAGATCCGCCAGATCAAGCGGTGGACGGAACCGTTTACCGCATTGAGCGGGCGGACGGAAGAGGCCATTGAGTTGGCCCACCTCGTGGCGGATGACCCCGATCCCGACGTCGAGCAGGGCCTTTTCGAGGAGGTCGCACATCTGCTAGGCGGGCTCGAGCAACTCGAGCTTCAAAACATGCTCCAAGGGCCCGACGACCAACGTTCGGCACTGCTTACGATTCACCCCGGCGCCGGCGGCACCGAATCCCAGGATTGGGCGGAGATGCTGTTACGCATGTACACGCGCTGGGCGGAGCGCCGTGGATGTACCGTGAAGATCCTGGACCTTCTCCCGGGTGAAGAGGCCGGCATCAAGTCGGTGTCCATCGAGGTCACGGGCGACTACGCCTACGGGTATCTCAAGGCGGAAAAAGGCGTCCACCGGCTGGTGCGGATCTCGCCGTTCGACGCGCAGTCTCGGCGACACACCTCTTTCGCGTCCGTTTTCGTCTACCCAGTGGTAGACGATAACGTCGAGATCGACTTGCGGGAGGAAGACATCGAGATGGAAGTGTTCCGCGCGTCGGGCGCGGGCGGACAACACGTGAACAAGACCTCGTCCGCGGTTCGGTTGCGGCACGTGCCAACCGGCACCGCCGTGTCCTGTCAGCAGGAGCGGAGCCAATTCAAGAACCGCGCGACGGCCATGCGGATGCTGAAGGCGGCCCTTTATCAACAGGCGATCGAAGAGCGAGAAAAAAAACGGGCCGCCGTCGAGGCCACGAAGACCGACATCAGCTGGGGCAACCAGATCCGGTCCTACATCTTCCAGCCGTACACGATGGTGAACGACCATCGGACCGAGCTCAAGGTCACGAACGTGCAGTCGGTCATGGATGGAGATCTCGACCGGTTCATCGAGGCGTACCTCAAGAAGTTCGGGAGCCGGGCGGCGTGACCGTGGCGACGTCCTTCGTCGAACAGGCTCGCCGTGACAAGCTCGAGACGCTCAAGGAGCTCGGCATTGCGCCGTTCGCTTATGGGTTTCAGCGCTCTCACACCGCGACGGAAGCGGTGTCCGCGTTTGATCCGAATGAGCGGGTTCCGGTTCGGGTCGCGGGACGCATCGTGGCGCTTCGCCCGCACGGGAAGACCACGTTCGGACATCTGGCCGATCATACTGGCCGCGTGCAGTTCTACGCCCGCCGGGACGAACTCGACGGTTCGGGGTACGAGCTGGTGAAGCTACTCGATCTCGGCGATTACGTGGGTGTGACGGGCTTTATGTTCACGACCAAGACCGGCGAAACCACGGTGCACGTGGAAGACGTGGTACTCCTGACGAAGGCGCTCCGACCGCCGCCGATCGGCAAGGAGGACGCCGAGGGAGTGTTGCACGGGGATCTGTCCGACCCGGAAACCCGATACCGCCAACGCTACGTCGACCTCGCCGCGCATCCCGAGCGCCGCGCCGTGTTTCGCCTTCGTGCCAACATCATCGCGTTCATGCGCCGGTACCTCGACAGCCGCGATTACGTCGAGGTAGAGACACCGGTGTTGCAGCCTATGTACGGTGGGGCGCTGGCGCGTCCGTTTGCCACTCACTATCACGCCCTCGACGCGACGTTTTACCTTCGGATCGCCACGGAGCTCTATCTCAAGCGATGTATCGTCGGCGAGATGGACCGGGTGTACGAAATCGGCAAAGATTTCCGGAACGAGGGGATCGATCGTCTGCACAACCCCGAGTTCACGATGCTCGAGTTCTATCAGGCGTACGCGGATTACATCGACGTGCTGGAACTGGTCGAGGACATGCTCTCGTCGCTCGTGACAGAGTTGGTCGGTGGTCCCGTTCTGGAGCGCAACGGAGACGTGCTCGACTTTACGACGCCTTGGCCGCGCCGCGGATACATCGACCTGGTTCGCGAACATGCGGGGATCGATCTGTTCGAGGCCGACGACGACGTGATGCGGTCGGCCCTCGAGCGCCGTAGCGTCCCGGACGTCGCAGGGATGCCGAGAGGCAAGTTGATCGACGAGGTGTTCGGGGAATTCGTGGAACCCCACCTGGAGCAGCCGACGTTTGTGCTCGATTATCCCCTGGAGATCTCACCGCTGGCAAAGCCGAAGCGCGGCGACCCGAGGCTTGCCGAGCGGTTCGAGTTGATCGTGAGAGGGCGGGAGATCGCCAATGCGTTCAGCGAGCTGAACGATCCCGACGATCAACGCGCCCGTTTTGAATCACAGGCCGCGGCGCGTGCCGCGGGCGACGACGAGGCGCACCAAGTGGACGAGGATTATGTGCGCGCCTTGGAATACGGCATGCCGCCGACGGGCGGCTGCGGCCTGGGAATTGATCGGTTTGTGATGCTGCTCGCAGGCGAATCGTCCATCCGAGACGTTATTCTGTTCCCGATGCTCAGGCCGGACGCATGAGCCGGCTCGACGTGACCCTGGCGGGCCGGTATCTGCGCAGTCGACGATCCTCGCGCCTGGTGTCGCTGATCACGCTCATTGCGACCGGCGGCGTGACCGTCGGAGTGATGGCCCTGATTGTGGTCATGGGAGTCATGAACGGGCTCCAGACCGATCTACGAGAAAAGATTCTCGTTGCCACCCCGCATCTGCGGATCCTGACGTACGGAGAAGGCCTGCGGCTCGAAGATTGGAAATCGGTACGTGACAAAGTCCTGGAGCATCCGGAAGTCGAGGCGACGATGCCGTTCGTGCTCTCGCGGGGTCTCATTACGGCGGGCGCGGATTTCGCCGAAGGACCCTACGTGATCGGGATCAACCCAGACACCGGGGCGGCGGCGGTGACAACGCTCACCGATCATTTTCTCTCCGGAAACGTCACGTTTGACGTGACACAGCCGGACGTCCGCGGAGGCGTCGTGCTCGGCCGTCGCCTTGCCGAACGGCTGTCGGCGTTCCCCGGCGACGTCGTGACGGTCATTTCGCCTGCGGGCAGCCGGTTCAACAAAGCGCTCGGGACCGTCATTCCGGACTACTGGCAGTTCGAGGTGACCGACCACTTCGAAACCGGGATGTACGAGTACGACAACAACTATATCGTCATTCCCCTGGAGATCGCGCAGCGCTTCGCGGGCCTTGGCGACGCGGTCACGGGTCTCGAGGTTCGTCTCACCGACGGCTGGGAGGCGCGGCGGGTCGGGCGGGAACTCGAAGCGACGTTGGACTATCCGTATCGCGCACTCGATTGGCAGAGCCAAAACGCGAGCCTGTTCTCCGCGCTCCAGCTCGAAAAGTTGGCGATGGGCACCATCCTCCTGCTCATCGTGGTCGTAGCCGCGTTCAACATCGTCAGCACACTGACCATGTTGGTCCGTGACAAAACCCGGGAGATCGGCATTCTCCGAGCCATGGGGTTGTCCACCCAGATGGTGCGACGGGCGTTTGTGCTCCAGGGCGCAATCATCGGCGTGGTCGGGACGTTGCTTGGCAGCGTGCTGGGATTCGTGGTTGCGACGATCGTCGATCGCCGAAAAATCGTCGACCTCGATCCGTCGATTTACTTCATCGATCATTTACCGGTGCGTGTCGATCCGGTAGACGTACTCATGATCATTGCGGCAAGCGTCGTCGTGGCGATCCTGGCAACGCTCTATCCCGCCCAGCAGGCGGCCACGCTCGACCCGGTCGAAGCGATCCGGTACGAATGAATGCCATGCTCGAGGCGCGCGGCGTCAGAAAGGTCTACCGTGGTGGAGATGGGTCGCTCATCGAGGTATTGAGCCATGTCGACATGACGGTTCTGCGCGGTGAAGTCGTGGCGATCGTGGGCGCCAGTGGAAGCGGGAAGAGTACGCTGCTGCATCTGTTGGGCGCACTGGACACGCCCACCGCGGGCGAAATCCTCCTCGACGGCGAGTCCTTTTCGAGCCTCGACGCGGAGGCGCTGGATACGCTGCGAAACCGCAAGGTTGGGTTCGTATTCCAGTTTCACCATTTGCTGCGGGAGTTCACGGCCCTCGAGAACGTCGCCATGCCGCTCCGGATCGCGGGCTGGTCCCCGGACCGGGCACGCGGCCGCGCGGAAGAGCTGCTGGCCGAAGTCGGGCTCGCCGGCCGCATGGCGCACCGTCCGGCGGCGCTCTCCGGGGGCGAGCAACAACGGTGCGCGGTCGCCCGGGCGCTGGCCAATGATCCGCGGGTCGTGCTCGCCGACGAGCCGAGCGGCAACCTCGATCAGCACAACAGCGAGCGGCTCCACGATCTGCTGTTTGCGCTGGCGAGGAACTTGGAGACCGCTCTGGTGGTCGTAACGCATAGTCCCGTGCTCGCGGCGCGCGCAGACCGAACCTTGTTGCTCCGAGACGGCCGCCTCGAACGACTCGAATCGAGTAAGGTAGCTCAGTAATGCAGGCGTGTGACAACTGTAAAGAACGCGAAGCGGCGATCCACTTGACCCAGATCGTCGACAACTCGGTGACGACGTTGCACCTGTGCCCGCAGTGTGCGGCGGAGAAGGGTGTGCAGACCAGCGCGAGCGTGGCCAAGTTTCCGCTCTCGGATTTCGTTGCGTCGGTCGGCAAGGGCGCCGCCGCCGCGCTCCCACCGGGTGAAACCACCGAAGCCTGCGGCTTCTGCGGCGCGACGCTCCAGAATTTCCGGGAGACCGGCCGTCTCGGCTGCTCCCACTGTTACGAGACCTTTGAGACGCACCTGCGGGACCTCCTCCGTAGACTCCACGGATCGAGTCATCACGTGGGTGAGGTGTACTTGGCACCGGGCACCGCCACTCCGGACGATCGCTTACACCGGCTCTCGCAGTTTCGCGAGCAGCTTCGTCAGGCCGTCGATGCCGAGAATTTCGAGCTTGCCGCCGAGCTCCGTGACCGCATCCGGGGACTCGAATGAGCTTCGATCTGGATCTCCTGCGGGACGGTGGTCTTTCGTGGCTGGATGCGAGCGGCGCGGAGAGCCAGATCGTGTTGTCGACACGGGTGAGGCTGGCCCGCAATCTCCAAGCGCTCTCGTTCACCGTGCGGACCACCGATGCGGATCGCCGAGGCATCCTCGAGCGGGTAACGGATGCCGGCCGCCGAACCTCCCAGATCCAGACCGGGACGGTCTTCCGGCTCGACCAGATGGAACACGACGATCGGCTCCTCTTGCACGAACGCCACCTGGTCTCCAAGGAGTTGGCTGGACTCGACGGTGAAGGGGAACTCCGGAGCGGCGCGGCCCTGCTCACCGATGGCGACCTCGGGATCATGATCAACGAGGAAGATCACCTGAGGCTGCAGGGGCTCCGATCGGGGTTCGGACTCGCACAAACCTACGCCGCGCTGGAACTGCTCGACGCCGACCTCGGCGCTCGTCTGCCCTTCGCCTTCCATCCTGAGTTTGGTTACCTTACCTCGTGTCCGACCAATGCGGGAACGGGGCTACGCGCCTCCGTGTTGATCCATTTGCCTGGGTTGGTGCTGACGAAGGAAATCGCCAAGGTCTTACAGGGGCTCTCGCAGGTCGGACTCACCTTCCGAGGGTTGTACGGCGAAGGCAGCGAAGTCGTCGGCAACTTCTTTCAGCTGTCGAACCAAACGACGCTCGGGAAGTCGGAAGACGAGTTACTCGATCATCTCGACAAGATCGTCAGCAAGGTGATCGCGTACGAAAAGCAGGCGCGTGAGGTCCTCGTTCGCGATGCGCCGAATGTCATTGCCGACAAGGTCTGGCGTGCCTATGGTCTGCTCCGGTACGGTCGCAGCCTCTCGTTCGAGGAAATGATGAACCTCCTGAGCGGTGTGCGGCTGGGCGTGGGCATGAACTTGATCGAACACCTGAGTGTATACACCCTAAATAAGCTCCTCATCTTCACGCAGCCGGCGCATCTGGCGCACCTCGAGGGGCGACCGTTATCAGATCCCGAACTGGCGATTGTTCGCGCCAGCTATGTCCGGCACGCCTTGGAGTCGGATGCAGCCCGCGATGCGTCGTCGGGGCCTGATACCAAGTGAGAGGCTGATGAACGGTTACAACTTTACCGACCGAGTACGAAAAGTCCTGCAGATGGCGCGGGAGGAAGCCGCACGTCTTCATCACGAATACGTCGGGACGGAGCACATCCTGTTGGGACTCATCCGAGAAGGCGAGGGCGTGGCCGCGGCCGTGCTCACGAACCTGAACGTCGATCTCGATGAGATCCAGCAGCGCATCGAAGAGACCGTGAAGAAGGGCAAAGCGCCCGCTCCGGAAGGACCGGATCTGCCCTATACGTCCCGAGCGAAAAAGGTGCTGGAACTCGCCATGAGCGAGGCGCGCGAGCTCAACCACTCGTATGTCGGCACCGAGCACCTCCTACTCGGTCTCCTGCGAGAAGAGAAGGGGATCGCCGCTCAAGTACTGAGCGACGCCGGGGTCAATCTCGAGCAGGCGCGTGCCGAAACCCTCCGGTTACTCGGAAGCGACATGCCCGCGACGTCCAAGGGCGCCCAGGGCAGCACCGCGCAGCGGACCGAGAAAAAGTCCAAGACGCCGGCGCTCGACCATTTTTGCCGGGACCTCACCGCGCTCGCCGGCGACGGCCAGCTCGATCCCACCATCGGTCGTGAGAAAGAGATCGAACGCGTCATCGAGGTGCTGTCACGCCGCAAGAAGAACAATCCGGTCTTGATTGGTGAGGCGGGCGTCGGCAAGACGGCCATCGTCGAGGGGCTGGCACAACTCATCGCCGCAGGCAACGCCCCCGAATCATTGCGCAACCACCGGGTCCTGGCCCTAGACATGGCAGCCGTGATTGCCGGCACGAAGTACCGCGGCCAGTTCGAGGAACGGCTCAAAGCGGTCATGAACGAGATCGCGCAGAACCGGAACATCGCCTTGTTCATCGACGAGCTCCACACGCTCGTCGGGGCCGGCGCAGCGGAGGGCGCCATCGACGCGTCCAATATGCTCAAGCCCGCGCTCGCCCGGGGCGAATTACAGTGTGTGGGTGCCTCTACACTCAACGAATATCGGAAGTACATCGAAAAGGACGGCGCGCTCGAGCGCCGCTTTCAGACGGTCATCGTGGAGCCGCCGACCATCGATGAGACGATTGAAATCCTGAAAGGCCTCAGGCAACGATATCAGGACCACCACCGCGTGATCATTCCCGACGCGACACTCGAGGCATCAGCCAAGTTGGCGGAACGGTACATCACCGACCGGTTCTTACCGGACAAAGCGATTGACGTGATCGACGAAGCGGCGGCGCGCGCGCGGCTCGCTGCACAGGTCCCGCCTCCGGAGGTCGCCAACCTCAAGGACGAGCTGGAGAACATCAATCGGGACAAGGAAGAAGCGGTACGCGATCAGAACTTCGAACGCGCCGCTGCGCTCCGCGACCAGGAGCGCGAGCTCCAGGCCGAAATCCGTCGTCGGCAAGACGAATGGGAAAAGGAACGCCAAACGCACAGCCCGACGATCAGCGAAGAGGAAGTCGCGTTCATCGTGTCCCGGTGGACTGGGATTCCGGTGACACGGCTGCGGGAGGCGGAAACCCAACGGCTCCTCCGGATGGAAGACGAGCTGCACACGTCGGTGGTCGGGCAGGATCAAGCCATCGAGGCGATCTCGAAGTCCATCCGGCGCTCGCGAGCCGGTCTCAAGGACCCGCGCCGGCCCATTGGGTGCTTCGTGTTCTGCGGACCCACGGGTGTCGGCAAGACGGAGCTGGCGCGCGCGCTTGCCAGGTTCCTGTTCGCCGACGAGCAGGCGTTGATTCGCGTCGACATGTCGGAATACATGGAGAAGTTCAGCGTGAGCCGACTGATTGGCGCACCCCCAGGGTACGTGGGGTACGAAGACTCGGGCGCACTCACCAAATCGGTGCGCCGGAAACCGTACTCGGTGGTCTTGCTCGACGAAATCGAAAAGGCGCACCCGGACGTGTTCAACATCTTGCTCCAGGTGCTCGATGAAGGCCATCTCACCGACAACTACGGCCGGGTCATCGATTTCAAGAACACCGTCATCATCATGACGTCCAATGTGGGCGCCCGAGACATCACCAAGGGCAAGACGCTGGGCTTCGAGCAGCCGGACGATCAGGCGTTGTTCGAGCGCATGTCCGAGAAGGTCAAGGACGAGATCAACCGCGTGTTCAATCCGGAGTTCTTGAACCGGCTGGACGACGTCATCGTCTTCCACCCGTTGAGTCGGGAGCATATCGCGTCCATCGTCGACATCGTGTTCCGTCAGCTCGAAGAGCGGCTCGTCGACGAGGGGTTCACCCTCGTGCGAACCCAGGCTGCGACGGATTTCCTGGTCGATCAGGGCTACGACGAACACTACGGCGCCCGACCGCTCAAGCGAGCGATTCAGCGGTACATCGAAGACCCGCTGTCGGACAAGATCTTGATGGGTGAATTTGCCGCCGGCTCCGAGCTCGAAGTCGACGTCGACCCAGATGGTGATGGCCTCAGCTTCCGTGCGTTATCGAGTAGCGCAGCGTGACATGAGGCAGGTCTTGCTCGGGACGCTTCTCGTCGCGGGAAGCGTCCTGCCCGCCGGCGCCCAACAGCCCGACAAGATCCAAATCGACAGTGTTGCGGTCGTCGGTGCGAGACGGCTGACACCCGCCTCCGTCATCGCCCAGGCGGGCGTTCCCCTCCGCGAACCGATCGGGTTCCGGAGCCTGCAGCAGGCCATCCGGTCACTGTACGCTACCGGGCAGTTCTCGCATGTGGATCTGTATCAGGAGTTCACCAGCGACAGCCTGGAGATTCTCGTCATCGAGGTGACGGAGCGACCCCTGCTCGCGCGATGGGACGTCCGGGGCGTCCAGAAACTCGGTGAGCGCAAGGTCCGTGGGCGCATCCGGCTGCTCGAGGGTCGACCGTACGACCCGGCGATGGCGGCGCAGTCGCGCGCGGCAATCGATTCGCTCTACGAGAAGGAAGGCTACTATCTCGCCGACGTCGAGCTGCGTGAGGTGCCGCAGGATGACGGCACGCTCGCCGTCGTGTTCGACGTCGACGAAGGCCGGCGGGTCGCCATCAGTCGCATCATCGTCAACGGCAACGAAGACTTCCAGGATGCCGAACTGGTCGGGAAGATGAAGACCGGTGCGGAGGGGTTCTGGTGGTGGAAGAGCGGCGAGTACAACGAGAGCGAGTTGGAACAGGACCTGCGAGTCCGTCTGCCCGATTTTTACGGATCGCGAGGGTTGATCGATTTCCAGACCGTCGACGACACGCTCGTCGTTAACGACGAGACCGGAAAGGGGACCTTGGTGCTCGAAGTCGTCGAAGGCGACCGATACGAGATCGGTGACTTTGAGATCTTCGGCAACCGGTTTTTTTCCACCGAGCAGCTCGAACGGCTGTATCCGTTCGGCGAGCGAGCCACGGGGTTCTTGGGTCTCGGCGGCACGGAGAGCGGGCCGAGCGAATTCGATCAGCAATCGTGGAACGACGCCACACAACGCGTGCGCGATCTGTACCTGAATAGCGGGTACATCTATGCGCAGGTGCGGCCCCTCGTATCACGTCGGACCGCGACGGACGGTACACGCATCGTCGACTTGCGCTGGCAGATTGAAGAAGGAACGCCGGCGATCGTGAACAAGGTCATCATCCGAGGCAACACGGTCACGCATGAGGACGTGATCCGCCGCGCGATTCTCGTGATTCCCGGTGACGTGGTGCGCCAGGAAGCCCTGATCCGGTCCTATCAGAACATCTCCAATCTCGGCTTCTTCGAGCAACCGGTTCCGCCACCGGTGACGGAGCAGGCCAATCAGCAGGGCGACATCAATGTGATTTTCAACGTCACCGAACGACACACCGGAAACATCAACTTCGGGGCGTCGGTCGGGCAGGGCACCGGAGTGGGCGGATTCATCGGTCTCACCGAACCGAACCTGTTCGGTCGCGGCAAGAACGTCTCGTTCCAGTGGCAGTTTGGCCGCAACATCAATGACTTCAACGTGATCTATTCCGACCCCGCGCTGCGAGGCAGCCTGATCTCGGGTCAGATCTCCCTGCGAAGCTCGCGTCTCCGCTTTACCGTCGCCGATCTCGGCCGCATCAGAACGCGTGGCGGTAGCATTCAACTGGGGTTCCCGTTCCGCGGCTCCCGATTCACCCGCATCCTCACTTCGTACACCCTCGAGCAGAGCGAATACGATTCGCCAAGCCTCTCGTCGCAGTTCAGGTGCGCCAACTGCGTGCTGTCGAGCGCCGGGTTGAGCGTCGTGCGCGATACGAGAATCGACATGCCGTTTCCGACGGCCGGGGCGTTGCACCGTGTCTCGTTCACGCAGAACGGAGGCCCGCTGGGGGGCAGCGGCAACTTCAGACGAGCGACGTACGAGGGCAGGATGTACGCCCCGCTCTCGCAGCTCGGTGGCCAGGCACCCGGGAGTTCGGCCATCAAGTTCTTGATCGGGCTCAGCGTGCAGTCCGGCTTCGTGTGGGGCGACGTCGGTCCCCACTTCCAGCAGCTCTTTTCGATGGGTGGGACACAGTTCGGCATCCCGCTGCGCGGGTACGACGAATTCTCCGTGACGCCAAACGGGTTCGACCCGGCGGCCAGCGGGTTCCGCGCCAATACCGTTTCCGCGTTCGGGGGGTCATACTTCTCATTGACCGGCGAGCTCGGCATGCGTCTGAGCCAAGCGCTCTACGCCAATACTTTTTTTGACGCCGGAAACGTGTGGTCGGCTCCGGAACAATTCAACCCGACCCGGTTATTCCGAGGGGCGGGCGTCGGCCTGAGCCTGTTGTCACCGCTGGGGCCGATCGGTATCGACTATGCGTACGGATTCGACCGCACCGATACCGCGGGCAACCGGGCGCCAGGGTGGAAGTTCCATTTCAAACTTGGCCAGTTTTTCTGAGCCTCGCGACGTACCTTAACACGGAGTTAACAATGGCCAGATGGGCAGTGGCCGCCTCAGCCGTTCTCATTTTTGTGGGATTGGGTGCCGTGCCGGCTCAGAGACCGCAGGATGGCACCAGGGTAGCCTTCGTCAACACCGATATCATCCTCCGACAGACACCGGGGTTTGCCGCCGCAGATTCGACGCTAGCGAGCGAAACCAAGGCGTACGAAGACGAGGTCCAGGGTCTCTCGCAGACGTTGGATTCGGTCATCCGCGATTTCGACCGACAATCCGTTGTGCTGAGCCCGGCGGCTCGGCAAGACAAGACGGAAGAGATTCAACAGATGCAATCGCGGTTCCAGCAACGTTACAGCGAGCTGCAACAGCGGGCGCAAGAGCGTCGGCGTGAACTCGTGAGCCCCCTCGAGGAGCGCATCCAAAACGTCATCGACGGGGTCCGCGCCGAACGCAACGTGGCCGTCATCTTCGACGTGGCCGCGCAGGGGAACAACATCGTGTCGGCCGACCGCACGCTCGACTTGACGCCGATTGTCGTCCAGCGGCTCCAGGGTGGGGGCAGCTAGTAGCCGGATGTGGATCCCGAACCCCGGCTGACCTCCGGCCGGATCGCTGAGCTGGTTGGAGGCGAACTCGTCGGGCCACCGGACACGGTGATCCGCGGGTTCGCTTCCCTCGACCGGGCCGGGCCCAGCGACGTCGCATTCCTTGCCTCGGCCCGGTATCTCCCCTACTTTCAACGCACTAACGCGGGTGCGGTGCTGCTTCCATCCCGATTCCGGGAGGTGACGGCCGGACCCGCGTGCCGTATCGTCGTGGGTAACCCCTTCGAGGCGTTCGCGGAGGTCGCGGCCACGCTGCACGTTCGCACCCAACCCCGCTGGGGCCTACATCCTTCCGCCTCGATCGGCCGCGGCACCCGGTGGGAAGGCCGGTTGGCGCTGGGTGCGCATGCCCGGCTCGGGCACGACGTTCAACTCGGACGGGAATGTGTCATTGACGTCTTTGCGTTCGTCGAGGACGGCGCCATCATCGGCGATCGGTGCCACATTGGGCCGCACGCCGTGGTCCACGCCGGCACCGTGCTGGGGAATCGGGTGACCCTCGAGGCGGGCGCACGCGTCGGGACCTCGGGGTTTCGCTACGCGGCATCGGAGTCGGGCCATCGACGCCTCCCCCACCTCGGGAGCTGCACGCTCGCCGACGACGTCGACATCGGCGCCAACACGACCGTCGATCGAGGGAGCCTCGGCGAGACCGTGGTGGGAGAGGGAACCAAGATCGACAACCTCGTGCAGGTGGGGCACAATGTCCGCATCGGTGAGCGGTGCCTGATCATGGCGCAAGTGGGGATCGCCGGAAGCACCGTGGTCGAAGACCGTGTCATGTTGGCGGGACAGGTGGGATTGGCCGGCCACCTCACCGTGGGCGCCGAGGCACGGGTGGCCGCACAGGCCGGGGTGATCGGTGATGTCCCCGCCGGCGCAACCGTTTCGGGATATCCCGCCCGGCGACACCGAGACGTGCTCCGCCAGACGGCCGCGCTCGGTCGCCTGACACCCTTCACCAAATCCCTCGAGCGGTTGGCGAAATCCGATGACGCCCGCTAGACGCACCGTCGCCGGCTCGGCGACGGTGAAAGGCATCGGTCTCCATTCCGGAAAAAAAACGACGGTCACGCTCCGGGCCGGTGAGCCGGGACGGGGCGTCGTGTTTCGACGCACCGACGTGGCCGACCAGGAGGAAATCCCGGCGACGATCGATCACGTGTCAGACGGCGACCGCGCGACGTCCCTTGCGAACGGAACGAGCGAAGTGCGGACGGTGGAGCATATCCTTGCAGCGGTCGCCGCACACGGAGTCGACGATCTCCTCGTCGAGCTGAAGGGGAGCGAGATTCCCATTGGCGACGGCAGCGCGCAACCCTTCTTCGACGCAATCGCGAAGGCCGGCGTGAGCGAGACGCCAGGCACCCCAAAGATCTACAGAGTACGCGCCCCCTTCGTCGTCAAGGAAGGCGAGGCAACCTACACGGTGTCGCCCGCCGAGTCGCTCCGACTCACCGTCACCGTCGAATGGGAGCACGCATCCATCGGACGACAGTCCGGGTGCTACGACATCGATCGCGATAGTTTCGCCACCTCCCTCGCCGGCGCACGGACGTTCGGATTCCAGGCGGAAGCCGAAGACCTGCGCTCGCGGGGTCTGATCAAGGGCGTCTCCGAGGCAAACACCATCGTGTTGACCGAGACGGGCATCATCGGCGACCTGCGCTGGCCCGACGAGTTCGTGCGACACAAGACCGTCGACCTCTTGGGTGACCTGACGTTGCTGGGAGGCCGAGTCCGAGCGG
>JBFIZG010000023.1:0-18816 GCA_041604955.1 Gemmatimonadales bacterium
ATCGAGGTGGAGAAGCTGTTGGGCAGGTAGGGCGGAGGCGCGTACCGGGCCCGGCGTCCCTACGGCTCGATCCGCACGACCAGGACCGTTTGTGCCTCGCCGAGCAGCGTGACCGACTCTCCGGTCACGTGTACCACCGTCGGCAACACGACCCGAATGCCGAGACTCTGGGCGATCGCCACGAACGCCGTCAGGTCGCGCTCGAAATCCTCTGCAACCCGTGTGACCGGGGTTTCGACGCTCGTTACCGTCGACGAACTCGCACGCCGAACCGGTCGTAGCACTCGGAGCCGGGCCTGGACTTTGACGTACAGCAGGGAATGGTCGCTGAGCCACCGCGTCCATGGAGTTTGCGGGTCGATCTCATCGGGTCGCCGATCGATCGGATCTCCGACTGTGCGAGGCCTCAATCCGCTGAACAGGTCGTTGTGCGCGTGATAGAGAATGATGATGTCCGGCTCGAACCGGTACAGCTCGGTCTGGAGCCGGATCGCATTGTCGAGCACCGTGTAACCAGGAACGCCGGCATTAACGACTTCGACCTTGATATGCGGTTCGGCTGCGTTCAACCAGTACGCCAGTCGCGCCGGCCAGGTACGATTGTCAGAGGTCACACCCCGGTCGAACGTCGTCGATCCGCCGACAGTGAGAATGCGCGTCACATCGGGCGGCTTCCGGAGCGTCACATCGGAGCCGCGAAACCCGAACTGGTTCACGCGAACCCAGCCGTAGTACTCATGGCTGCGCGTGAGCGCATGACGCAAGCGGCGATGTTGGTAGAACAGGGATGCGTACGACCCCGGGACCGTGTCCCGGTTACGCTCGCGGTAGCGCACCGCCCATTCTCCCACCAGACTCACCACCACGAGCATGAAGAGCAATGAGCCCAACCCCAGTAGGATGTTGGTCCGCCACCGGTGTTTGTCGCTCATCGCCGGCACTCCCCCAAAACGCGAGCGGGATGCCGCGAGTTACGCGGCAGCCCACTGCAAGGCGCTACACCGATCAAAAAATGGTGTAAATGAACGGCGCGAGCGCTGAACCCTGTGCGAAGACCAGGAGCGTGCCCACCAACACCATCACGAGGATGATCGGCATCAGCCACCATTTCTTCCGCACTTTCATGAAGGCCCAGAATTCGCGTACAAGACCGAGATTCGACACGTGAGTTTCCTGTTGCGGTTCCTGTGTTAGAACTGGCGTCTCAAGTCACTTTGGCGGTTCCGCTCTTCCGTGCGGTCCACCCAAAAACTGTCCCCGTGGGGCACGTGTACCAGGGGATTCCGTCCGAAGATTCGAACGGCGAGCCCAATGGGCATCACAACGAGATAGTAGACGATTCCCATGACGATCGGAGTCGTGACTTTGGAAATCGCATGGGCAAGCCCCATCCACGCCTTCTCGATCGGGCCAAGCTTGGTGGGCAACACGAGCCCGGCGAGGAGAAACAGGCCGCCGACGGATCCGAGGACGCTCGCCACCGTGATGTGATCACGCCACCACAACAACCCGGCGAGCGCCGAAAACGCCACGCCGAGTGTGAGGCCGAACTTGCGGCCCTCAGCTCTGGTCAATCCAGCTGAAACTCGTTGCGCCAATCACCCGCCTCCTTCCATTCAGGCTGCTCCGACTTGTCCAGGAGGAACGGACCGAGTACCAGATAGTCCATGTGCGTACGCATGAAGCAGCGATACGCATGTTCCGGAGAGCACACTATCGGCTCTCCCCGAACGTTGAACGACGTATTGACAATCACGCCGCAGCCCGTGAGTTCGTCGAATTTCTTGATGAGATCGTAATAGTCCCGGTTGGTGTCCTGCTCCACGGTTTGCACTCTGGCGGAGTAGTCGATGTGCGTCACTGCCGGAATATCGGATCGGGGCACGTTCAGCTGTTGGATCCCCCACAGGCTGCGCTGTTCTTTGGTCATCGCGATGCGACGATCTTCCCGGACGGGCGCGACCAACAGCATGTACGGCGAATCCGTGTCGAGTTCGAAGTAGTCGGACACCCGCTCACGAAGCACACTGGGAGCAAACGGCCGGAAGCTCTCACGAAACTTGATCTTCACGTTCATCTGCTTTTGCATCTTCGGGCTTCTGGGGTCTCCGATAATGCTTCTCGCCCCGAGTGCGCGCGGGCCGAACTCCATGCGTCCGTTGAACCACCCCACCACTTTTTCGTTCGCGAGCACCGTTGCCGTGCGCGTCAGCAACTCGTCGCGATCGAGGCGAACGTAGCGGGCGCCTTGCGAGTCGAGAAATTGCTGAATCTCTTCGGGACTGAATTCCGGGCCGAGATAGGCGCCCTTCATTGAGTCTTTTCCGACCGCGACGGTGCGCGGTTTCTCGAGGTGGCGGTGCCAGATGAGTTGGGCGACGCCGAGCGCGCCCCCTGCGTCGCCGGCGGCAGGCTGGATCCAGATGGACTTGAACGGCCCTTCTCGGAGCAGCCGCCCATTCCCCACGCAGTTGAGCGCCACGCCCCCCGCCATGCATAGGGTGTCGAGCCCCGTCGCGCGGTGTGCGGTACGCCCCATGCGAAGCATCACCTCTTCACATACTTCCTGAACCGACCGCGCGAGATCCATCTCCCGCTGCGTAATGTTCGTTTCCGGTTTTCTCGGGGGACCGTCAAACAACTTCGAGAAGTTCCCGTTGGTCATGGTGAGACCCGAGAGATAGTTGAAGCACTCCTGGTTGAGCGTGAAGGAACCGTCCTCCTTGAGGTCCATCAACTCCTCGTAGATCGTATCCACGTATTTCGGCTCGCCGTACGGCGCGAGCCCCATGACTTTATACTCCCCCGAGTTGACCTTGAACCCCGTGAAATACGTGAACGCGGAGTAGAGCAGGCCCAGCGAATCGGGCCAATTCAGTTCCTTGATCAGTTCGATCGAATTGCCCTTGCCGACACCGATGGAAGCGGTGGCCCACTCGCCGACCCCATCCAGCGTGAGAATTGCCGATGATTCGAACGGCGATGGGTAGAAGGCGCTGGCCGCATGGGATTCATGGTGTTCGGCATACAACAACTCGCCATCGAACCCGAGCCCCTTCCGCAGCTGCCGCTCCATGTGGAGCTTGTCCTTGATCCAGAGGGGCGCGGCCTTCAAGAACGATCGGTAGCCCTTGGGGACGACACCGATGTAGGTCTCGAGGATTCGCTCGAACTTGAGGAGCGGCTTGTCGTAGAAACCCACGTACGCGAGATCGGATGCCGTCACCCCACCTTGCTTGAGACAAAAGTCCACCGCGTTCTCGGGAAAGGAGGCGTCGCCTTTCTTCCGGGTAAAGCGATCCTCCTGCGCGGCCGCCACGATTTCGCCATCGCGGAGCAGACACGCCGCACTGTCGTGGTAAAACGCGGAGATTCCCAGGATGTAGGTTTCGCTCATCTGCAACCCGTCACGTCTCTCTTCGAAGTTCGTTCGCCGGTTCTACCCGCCTTTTGCCAGCAAGACTCGGGCACCTGCGACGCGTGGTGGCGCAACGCCGTAAGTACCTGTAAGACCGACGTTTGCGTTCGCAGGGCCTGCAACCGACCCTGTCGGGACCGTTGCAATCGTGCAACATGGTGCGCCGGTTCGGAATGCCGGTGTTGTCGAGTGGCAATATATCGAGCGGTGTGCCGGAGACAGTGATGTGAGCTACACCGCAGTCCGTCGGGAGCTGGCGGGGAGTCACACCCTGACCGCTCAGTGGTTCATTCAGACGCCGAGCGAATCGAGGAGCTCCTTGGTCAGGAAGAAGCCCCCGGTTCCCACGAAGAACATGAGTGGGAGCCGCCAGCCCCGCTTTCCCTGGAACTCGGGCACCAGGTTCGATGCCGCGACGTAAATGGTGACTCCCGCCGACAGGGCGAGGCCACGGGCCGCGAGAAATGCGACCCAATCCGTGGCGATCACGCCAACAACGGTCGCAATCCCCAGCAGCGCCGCGCTCCCGACGGCACGCGAGGGCTTAGTGCCGCCCGCGAGTTGGATGCTGGTGATCGTCACCCCTTCGGGCAGCTTGTGGAGCAGGATCGCCAGAAACAGGAATAGCCCCAAGCTTTGGCTTACCGCGAAGCCACTCGCGATCGCGACGCCGTCAAAGAACGTATGCAGGAGCAGACCGACCAGCGCGGACACGCCGGCAAACCGGGTGACGTCGTGGGTCTCTTCGCCGAAGTGGAAGTGTTCCGTGACCGTATGCTGGGACAGGTGCACCAACAGATACCCCAGCAGCACGTACATGGCGGTCGCCCTCGGATCGGCCCGACTGAAAGCCTCGGGGAGCACCTCTACGAACACCACCGACAGCATGAATCCCGCCCCGAACGCGATGAACCCCTCGCTGATCTTGAGGCTCAGGCGGGCGCCCCTGGCCACTGCCAATCCGCCCGCGACGTTGCCGAGCGCCGCCAGCACTGCGTAACCGAGCGCGGTCACGGTGCGAAGGGGAAAAGAGCACACCGACGGCGTCCACGCCGCCGGTAATGTGGCCTACCCATCGGCGCCGGTCCGCCGTGGGAGAGGTATCACGGGTCGCTCTCTAATGGCCTCCCACCCGAAATGGTAAGGCGAGACGTACCACGGCGAGATCGGCATTCTTTCCAAATACCAGGGATCGTGGTCCGGGACGACCGTGCCGCCGTACGCGGCGAGACAGCAGCGAAATCCTTCCCGACGGACCCGCTCCAGGTTGTCGTCGCAGATGTTCTGCCTGCCGCCAAACGGGTAACTGAAGAACGGGATGTCAGCGCCGACTTCCTGTTCCAAACGCCGTTTCGATTCGCGGATCTCCCGGGACGCTTCTTCGCCAACCACGACACCGAGATCGACGTGATTGACCGTGTGCGCGCCGACCTCGAATCCCTGGGCGGTGAGCTGCCGCACCTGATCCCAGTCCATCCACGAAGATTCGATACCGTTCGAGGCATCCCAGTGCGGGATGTGCTTGGATCCGATAAAGCCCGTCGCGATAAAGAAGCACGCCGTGAGATCGCGTTTCCGAAGCTCCAGCGCCGCGATGTCGTGGTTGTCGCGATACCCGTCGTCGAACGTAATGCAGAGGTGACGGCTGACGTCCTCTCCCCGCTCGAGTTTCGCCACCAGTTCTTCCAGTGACACGACGATGAAATAGTGCTTGAAGAAATCACAGAACGACGTGAACGTTTCCCGGCTGCAGCTGATGGGGTTCGTGGCCAGCCGATCGTCGACCCGGTGAAACAACACGACCACGGCCTTGTCACGAAAGAACAACCGATACAATCCCGTCACGTAGACGAGACGTCCGACGAGACTCTTCAGACGGCGAATCATCTGCGCCGCTCCCGCACCCGACGGCGCAGCTCTTTGACGGCGCCGTAGGTGGGGCTCCGGTGCGTCCGCCCGGCACCGGCGTCCTGCGGCTTGAACACCGCCGACCCGTCGGCGATCTGTTGTACGGCCGACACCATCAGTCGAATACCGTTCGGTTGGAGCACCTCGGTGCGATACGACTCCACATATGCCAGCGGGTCTCCCGACGGCGCGGGATCGAGCGGAAACACGCCCTCGAGCACGACCGCGCCCTCATCGACTCGGGCCGAAACACGATGGATCGTGATGCCGACT
The DNA here is from genome assembly GCA_041604955.1 of Gemmatimonadales bacterium. GTDB lineage: Bacteria > Gemmatimonadota > Gemmatimonadetes > Gemmatimonadales > GWC2-71-9 > JBFHWR01. The sequence goes on from JBFIZG010000023.1 coordinate 5,600, forward strand.
TCGGTTTCGCCGTGGTAGAGTTCCCAAAACGCCGGGGCGGCCCCGCGGTAGTCGGGCACCTTCCCCGAATGCAAATTGATCGAACCCAGTCGCGGGATCGCAAACACCGACTCCTGCAAGATGTACGTCCCGGCTACGACGCCCAAATCGGGATGCATCTTCTTGAGCGCATCGATGCATTCCGGTGCATGAAAATCGTCAAACCGCAAATGGGTGACGCCCTCGGCCAGGTCGGGCGGTGCCCCAGCACCGTCCGACACGCTCGGACGAACGAGACGACCCAGTTTCGTTCCAATCCACTCGATAAACCCCGGCGGTCCCTTCATGCGATAGAGATGCTTGATCTTCCCGACGAACGACCGCTGCTTCATCCTGTACGGCGTCGTGATCACCGTGACCTCGCTGAGACACGGCAACGCCCGCAACTGGTTGGCCAGTTCCACCCCCAACCGGCCACAAGAGAGCACCACCACGGACAGAGGTCTGTTCTCGGGCATCGGACGCGTTACGCCGCGGGACCGGAATCGCGACGGCTTGGCTCGGTCTCCACTCGCCGGCGCGCGTACTCGAGCAGTCCCGCGCGTTCATTTCGCGCCGGGTCTTCGAGGACTTCGTCCAAGAGTTCTTCGAGCACCTTCCCGATGATCGGGCCCTTGGAAAGCCCCAGGGCCAAGAGATCGTCTCCGTCCACCGCGAGATCACCGAGTGTGAGGGGAACGCCCGAACGGCGAACCCGTTCAACAGTGGTTGAGAGCCCGGCCTCTGGTTCCCGCAACATACTGATCGCCACGAGGTCATCCGCGGCGGCACCGACCTTTGCGAGCCAGCGACGGACGTCGACGTCCGACTCTGGGTTGGGACGCACGTCCCGAAACGTCGTGAATCGTGCTCCCCGATCCACTTCGGCATTGGAACAGCGGAGCCGTCGGAGAGTCGCCTGCGCGTCCTCAGAAAGAAAACTCGTCATCAGTACCGGATCGCGCTGTGGCAGGCGGTCGAGCTGAGCGACGTCCTGCTCGGTCACGCCGGCCAACTCCGGCAGCCAAATCTCCGTGGCGCCGATCTCCTGCCAAGACCGGACAAACGCGGCGGCTTGTGCCGCGGTGGTGAGCCCCTTGAACCACTCGTCGCGCACGCGCTCGGCCGAAAGCAACTTGATACCGTCGACGTTTCTCCTGGCGGCGTTCAGCGTACGTTGCTCGATGGTGAACTCAAAGCGCGCCGCGAATCTGAGCGCCCTGAGAATACGAAGATAGTCTTCTCGGAAGCGCTGATCCGGCTCGCCTACCGAGCGGATCAGCTTGGCGTCGAGATCGGATGCGCCATCGAGCGGGTCTCGCCATTTGTGCTGGAGTGCGTGGTACGCGATTGCGTTGATCGTGAAGTCCCGTCGAGCAAGATCGTCGTCGAGCGATGCACCGAATTCGACGACGGCGCGCCGGCCATCGGTCTTCACGTCCCGACGGAACGTGGTGACTTCATGTGGCCGGTTGTTTCGGTCCAACACACCGACGGTGCCGTGCTCCACGCCCAAGGGGATCGTACGCCGAAAACATCGCTGGATCTCCTGCGGCGTCGCAGCGGTCGCCAGGTCGAAATCCCCGTTCGCGTAGCCGAGGAGATTATCACGCACGGCGCCGCCGACACACCATGTCTCAAAGCCCGCGTCCTCCAAGCGCTGCGCGATGTCGCGCACGACCTCGGGAATCGGTAGTCTGGGCGGAAAGATCATCTAGCCACAGAGAACGGCGCCGCCATTGACGTTCAATACCTCGCCGGTCACGTGCCTCCCCAAGTCCGAGCAGAGGAACAAGATGGGACCCGCAATGTCGTCCGGACTGGCCACCCGGCCCAATGGAATGCCAGCCTCGATCTCCCGCCGCCCGGCGCCACCGTCTCGCGCGAACGTCTCCGTACACATCTCGGTATCCACCCATCCGGGCGCGACGGCATTGACGTTGATTTCCGGCGCCACCTCGATCGCAACCGACTTCACGAACGCAATCGTCGCGCCTTTCGTGGCTGCATAGTCGCTGTGGTATGCCTCCCCGCGCTGACCCGCCGTGCTCGAAACGATGACGATCCGCCCCCCTGGCTCCATGACACCCAATGCGGCTCGGCAAACGTAGAACACCGCGTGGAGGTTGACACCGACCGTCTGCGACCAACGATCATCGGTCATTTCCTCGACGGATACGTCATCGGGCTTCCAGATTCCGGCATTGGCGACGAGAACATCGAGCCGGCCGAGCCGAGCTTTGGCTTCCCGAACGACCTCGTCGCACGCGTTACGACTCGTCAAGTCGGCGCCCAGCGCTAGCGGGTCGTATCCGTTTGTCCCGCCCTGGATCTCCCGAAGCTTCTCCAGTACGCGCTCGGCATCTGCCCGCCGGGTTCGATACGTGATGCCCACACTCGCACCGGCGCGCGCGAGCAAGAGCGCCGTGGCAGCGCCGATACCACGGGACCCGCCCGTGACCAACGCCGATTTCCCCGTCAAATCGATCAACGATGCGTGCGGTCGTGCGCTACTCACTGATCATCCCCTTGATTCGGCTCCACATTCCTTCCTTGAGTTTCACACGTCGACAATCGGTAACCGCGCCATCCTCGAGAATGGCGCGAGGGTTGGTCCGGGTCAGCTGGTCCGCCGCGTCCGGGTGTCCGGCCTCCACCAGGAATTGGGCTCCGGCCTTGAGCGTCCGCCGGTCGCCGTGATTGTCGGCCGCCAAGACATCGGCGAGCCCCGCGCTCACAAGCTGGCGCGCGAGCCGACCTCGAGTGCTATTTCGAGTCAACGTGGTCGCATCCACCTGGATCTTGGCGCCAATCTCACGCCAGTGACTCATCATGCGAACGTTACACGCCAGATACCGCTCCGGGTGAGCCACGACCGGCGTGATGCCCGACCGGACGACCTGCTCCAACGCCGTCGAGGCAAACCGGCCGACGATCCCCAGCGGGAATTCGACGAGGTAGTAGCGTGTCTCCGCCAGCGCAAACCGCCGGTCCTGCGCCGCCTCCGGCAGCGGCAGGTCCAACATGATCTCGAACCCAAGGTGTAACCGCGGCTCCGCAGGCGCCCGGCGTTGGAGCACCGCGTACGCCGCTTGGCGCCGCTCCAGCGCATCCTCGGGATCGACGTTCAACTCACTCGCCCGCAGGTGGGGCGTGAGAATGACATCGGTCACCCCATCTGCCCGGAACTGCTCGAGCGTGGCCAATGATTGCTCGACCGACCTGGACCCATCGTCGAGCTTCGGAATCAAGTGGCTGTGGATATCGATCATCGCGGAACGCTCGACGTGTCCAATTACCTTCGTTCCCCCAGCAACGCCGGTTCGGACTGAGCGATCGCCGCGCAGGCAAAGGTGATCAATGCATCTGCCGCGAGGAGCGTGAGCGCGGTATCGCGTGTCGGGGGACCGACCTTGGCACGCGTCAAGAGACGCTCGGCCGCTTCCTCGAGAGCCTCCGGCAACCTACGGCAATCGACGTCAGGCTCGACCGCCGCGAGCACACGCGCCCGCAACGATGCGGGCGCATCCGCCAACCGACTCTCGAGCCATCGGGTTACGTCGGTCAGTGAGCCTCCGAACCCAAGACTTCCGCAAGGATATCCCGTGTCCGGGCCCGCGTCTCGGCCAGCTTGGAGGAATCACCGATCCCCGCAGAAGCGAAATGCGGTCGACCACCGCCTCTCCCTCCACTCACCGCCGCCAAGCGCTGCACGATCTTTCCGGCCTGCACGCCTTGTGACACCAAGTCGTCCGTCACTGCTGCGTGAATTCCCGGACGTTCACCTCCGATGAACAAGATCTTGACCGCGTCGCGATGTTGTTCGCGGAACGCGTCCATCATGTGCCCGATTTGCGCCCGGTCCTCCACGGGAGCTTCGTCGACGATCACCGACACGCTTCCGATTTGATGGCGTTCCGCTCCAACGCTGTCGGCCGGCCTGTCTGAACGTAACAACCGCGTGAGTTGCTCCTCGAGCTTCCTCTTTTCTTCGAGCAGCCCCTCGATCTTCCTCCCCACGTGTTCCGGGCTCGTGCGCAGCCGCTCGGCAACTTCGGCCACGCGAGCATCGAGCATTTTGACGACATCGTACGCGCGAGATCCCGTGACGGCCTCGATGCGGCGCACGCCCGAGGCCACACCTGATTCCCCGCTGAACTGGAACAAGCCGATTTGGCCAGTACTCCGCACGTGCGTGCCTCCACACAGCTCGACCGACAGGCCCGGGAAATCAACGACCCGCACGACATCACCGTACTTCTCTCCGAACAACGCCATGGCCCCGGCAGCGATGGCGTCGTCATACCACATCTCGCGGGTCTCGAGTTCGACGTTTGCCCAGATCGCCCGGTTTACCTCCTCCTCTATCGAGCCCAGTTCCTCTTCCGAGAGAGGCGCATGATGGGAAAAATCGAACCGCAGGCGATTCGGGGCGACCACGGAGCCGGCCTGCCTGACGTGTGTTCCCAACGCGTTCCTGAGGGCGGCATGGACGAGGTGCGTCGCCGTGTGGTTCCGCTCGATGTCCCGACGGCGGGGTTCCTCCACAACCGCGCGCACGCCGGTAGGCTCAAAGTCACCCTCATACGGCCCGGAGACAATCTGCTTGCCGTCGTCCTTACTCACCTCGTCGACCGCGAGATCCCACCCTTCCCCATGGACGATTCCCGTATCACTCACCTGCCCGCCCGACTCCGAATAGAACGGGTTCTCACGCAATAGGAGTTCGAGTCTGTCCGGCGTTCGCCGAAACTTCAGAATCTCGGTGTCGGTCTCCGTGGTCTCGTAACCGACAAACCGTTGGCGCTTACGCGGGATTACCGTCGTCCACTTCTGTTTCGTGCGCGCCGTGCGGCGTGGACCCCGTTCGATGCCCTCGCGTCCCAGACCCTTGACGCTCCTGGAACGCTCGCGCTGACGGGCGAGCGCGACCTCAAACCCCCGGACGTCCACCGACCACCCCCGCTCCCGGGCGATCACTTGTGTCAGGTCGATGGGGAATCCGTACGTATCGTAGAGCTTGAACGCTTCCTCCCCGGAGATCACGCCGGCCGGACCGCTCATGTCTTCATCGAGGCGCCGCAACCCGTCTTCGATCGTTTCGAGAAACCGCTCCTCTTCCGCACGGGTCACCTTCTCGATGTGCGAGGCCTTTTCCTCGAGTTCAGGGAACACGCCGCCCATTTGCTCGACCACCGCTCCCGTGAGATCGACCAACGTGGGTTCGCGACGGTTCAACATGTACGCGTGCCGAACCGCGCGGCGGAGGATGCGCCGGAGCACGTATCCGCGCCCGTCGCTCGCGGGATAGACGCCGTCTGCCAGCAAAAACGCTACCGCCCGCGCGTGGTCCGCGAGAACTCTGAGCCCGGCGCCCCGGGGACCACGATCGTACTCGACGCCGATCATCTGCGCGGCGCGGCGAATGATATCCATGAACAAATCGGTGTCATAATTCGACGGGACACTCTGCATCACGGCGGCAATGCGCTCGAGGCCCGCACCGGTGTCGACGGACGGCTGTGGGAGCGGCGAACGGGCGCCGCCCTCCGCCTGATCGAACTGCATGAAGACCAGGTTCCAGATCTCCAGCAAGTCGCCCGACTCTCCAAGCGCCTCGAATTCCGCCTGCGAAAGCTGGCCGCGGCGGCTCGTGCGCCGGCGCCCATCCTCGTCGAGCTCGAGATCGACGAAGATCTCAGAGCACGGTCCGCACGGCCCCGTGTCTCCCATCTGCCAAAAGTTGTCCGCGTCACCCATCCCGTAGATCCGCCGCCGATCCATGCCCGTGACCTCATGCCAGAGGTCGCGAGCCTCGTCGTCTTCGTGATGGACCGTCACGTAGACACGGTCCGGGTGAATGCCGAGATACTGTTCGCTCGTCACCCACTCCCACGCATACTCGATGGCTCCTCGTTTGAAGTAATCACCGAACGAGAAATTGCCGAGCATTTCGAAAAACGTATGATGCCGCGCGGTGTGGCCTACCTGTTCGAGATCGTTGTGCTTCCCTCCGGCGCGGACGCACTTCTGCACGGTGACCGCCCGTGGAGGGTCCCGCGTTTCGAGTCCCTGAAACACGGCTTTGAACTGGACCATGCCGGCATTGGTGAACAGCAGCGTCGGGTCGCCGAGCGGCACGAGCGACGACGATGGCACGCACGCGTGCCCCTTCGACTCGAAGAAGTCGACAAATGACCTGCGGATATCGGAGGCAAGCATGGGCTAAACCTAATAGCCCTCGGAGAGTGGCGGTACGGCTCGTCGGTGATGCGGCGTACGCGAGTGCGTCGCGCTCACACGCTCACTTCGTCGAGGATCTCCGTCACGAGATTGGTGATTTCACGTCCGCGGTAGCCGCGACGCGCGAGAAACGCGACGAGCCGTCTGAGCTTGGTCTGACGCGGGAGGCGCCCGAGTTGCCCAGCGCGTTTTTCTGCGAGACGGCGGGCCGTCCGCATCACGTCGACCTGCTCCCGCTCCAGCACTTCGTCGATGGCCTCCGCCGCAATGCGGTCTGCGACACCCTTGGCCATGAGATCGGTCCGGATACGGGACGGGCCATGACCCCGGCTCAGGCGGACGCGCGCGAAATGACGCGCGAACTCAGCGTCGTCGACCAGACCCGTGGTCTCGAGCCGTTCGATGATCGCGCGCACGACGGCTGAAGGGTGACCCTTGACTCGGAGTTTCCGACCGAGTTCAAAACCGCTGTGGGGTCGAGCAGCGAGGAGCCGGAGCGCGACCTGGTGCGTGGCCTCCAGCTCGGCTGCTCGCGTCAGCTGCTCGAGCGCGTCGGGCTCGAGCGCCAAACCGGTACGGAGACCCATCTCCGACGCCAGATCGGCTGGGAGACTCGCAAATCGGGCTCCGTCCACCTCGATGACGAGGTATCCGGGAACCCGGATGTCCGACCGAAGCGCGGTGATGGTTGGGATCCCCCCCGCCGTCCGTACGACCGCGGCGGTGCGAGAAATCGTGCCCCCGCTAGACCTCCGCTTCGACACCAGCATCGGTCTCGACCTCTCCTGCTTCGACGGCCGCGGCCGGCGCGATGCCCAAGAATTCCTTCACTTTCTGTTCCACCTCGGCCGCCATCTCCGGGTGGTCTTTGAGAAACAGCTTCGCGTTCTCCCGTCCCTGACCGATTCGCTCTTTCCCACAGGAATACCACGCGCCGCTCTTTTCGATCGCCCCTGCCTCCACGCCGAGATCGACTAAGAGCGAAGCATGACTGATCCCTTCGTTGAACATGCTGTCGAACTCCGCCGACTTGACCGGCGGCGCCACTTTGTTCTTGACGACCTTCACTCGGACCTTGCTGCCCGTGATGTCATCCCGCTCCTTCACGGAACCGATACGGCGAACGTCCAATCGCACCGACGAATAGAACTTGAGGGCGCGGCCGCCGGTTGTCGTCTCGGGATTGCCGAACATGACGCCGATCTTTTCCCTGAGCTGGTTGATGAACACCACCGACGTGCGCGACCGGTTGATGCTCCCGGCGAGCTTTCGGAGCGCCTGCGACATCAGCCGTGCCTGCAAACCCATGTGCGAATCACCCATGTCGCCCTCGATTTCGGCCTTGGGCACCAGCGCCGCGACCGAATCGACGACAATGAGATCGATGGCGCCCGACCGCACCAGGATCTCGGCGATTTCGAGCCCTTCTTCGCCGGTATCGGGTTGCGACACGAGCAGGTTGTCGATGTCGACACCCAGCATCTTGGCGTACTCGACATCGAGAGCGTGCTCGGCATCGATGAACGCGGCAACGCCTCCGCCGGCCTGCGCGTTCGCCGCGAGGTGCAGCGCCAGCGTCGTCTTCCCGCTCGATTCGGGACCGTAGATTTCGGTGATCCGGCCGCGTGGGATACCGCCAATGCCGATGGCCGCATCGAGATTCAAGGCGCCGGTGGGAATGGCCTCGATCCTCACCCGCGCCGAATCCTGCCCCATCCGCATGATGGCGCCCTTACCAATCGATTTTTCGATCTGCGCGATGGCGAGGTTCAGCGCCTTACGCCGCTCCTCTGGAACTCGTTGATCGCCGGTGGCGCCGGACTTTGATACTGGCATCAATACCTCGACGTTAGCGTGTAACTGCTCGATGACTTGTGGTGTTTTTGAGGGAGGAGACCGACCCGGCGTGAGTCTCGATCACCCCGCACTCCCTCCCGAATATATCCCGAACATAGCCGTCAGCGCCACCCCGCTCGGAACGCGTCCTCCACGTGCTGCACCCGCCATCGGCCGCCTCCGATCAGTGTAACACCAATCACATCAAAACGATACACGTCTGTCGCCTGCCCGAACCGGTCGGTCCATGCCGAGGCGACCCGCACGATCTCCCGTTTCTTGGTCCACGTAATCGCCTCGAGAGGGCTCCCAAATGAGGACCCGCACCGGGTCTTGACCTCGACGAAGCTGTCGAGGCACCCCTTTCTCGCCACGAGATCGACCTCGAGGCGACCCATGCGGAATCGATGGGCGATAATCTGCCAACCCTGCGACTCGAGGTACCGACTGGCCTCGAGCTCGCCTTGCCACCCTCTTCGGTGGCGCTCATCGGTCCAGCGGGCTGGATTCGATTTGACGGGCACCCGCGAACGGTAGCCCCGCCGGTTAGACACACGATAACCGAATCACCGCCGAGTCGGTCCAGAACGTTGCGCGGAATGCAGGACGTTGAACGTTGAACGTCGAACGTCGAACGTCGAAGGTTGCTCAGTGCTTTCGGCCCGCGAGGCTCCGCGTCTCCACGTCACCGAGCGCCAGCAGCACTTCGCGTGGCTTCGATCCGTCCGGCGGTCCGAGCACGCCGGCTTCGTGCAACTGATCGATGATCCTCGCAGCCCGACCGTATCCGATGCGGAGCTTTCGCTGGAGCAACGAGGTCGAACCGAGCTGATGGCTGATACAAATCTCCGCCGCCTCCCGGAACAGCTCGTCGTAGTCCTCACTACCCACGCCGGCCTCCGTTGCGGCTTCTTCGGCCTCCACGTCGCGGACGGCATCTAAGATGTCTTCCTCGCCGGACTCCGGCGGCGTGAGACCTTCCTTGGCCAGGGCCTCGTCGCGCGCAGCCTTTCGCTCTTCGTACCACTCCATCAATCGCTCGGACTCTTCGGTCCCGATGTAGGCGCCCTGCACACGAATCGCCTCGCTCTTGCCCGGAGGAAGAAACAGCAGGTCGCCGTTCCCCAGCAACGCCTCGGCGCCGTTTTGGTCGAGAATGGTTCGACTGTCGACCTTGGAGGCGACCCGAAACGCGATCCGGCTCGGAAAGTTCGCCTTGATCAGACCCGTGATCACGTTCACACTGGGCCGTTGGGTGGACAGAATGAGGTGTATCCCGGTGGCGCGTGCCTTTTGGGCCAAAATGGCCAGCGGTTTCTCGACTTCACCCTGCACCGTCATCATCAGATCGGCGAGTTCGTCGACGATGATCACGATGTAGGGGAGCGCACCGTCCTGGTAGCGCTCCGGGGTCTCAGGAGCGTCGCCGTCGGGGTCGTCCTCGGTCTCTCGTTTACGGCGTTCCGGCAGGAACACGTCTTTTCCGGCCGCGACCTTCCGGTTGAAGTCGTGGACGTTGCGCGCGCCGTTGGCGTGAAACAACTCGTACCGCCGCTCCATCTCCAGCATGGCCCACTTGAACGCCTTTGCGGCCTGCTTGTTGTCGGTAACGACCGGGTGGCGTAGATGCGGCAGCGTGTTGTACATCGACAGCTCGACCATCTTCGGATCGATCATCAGCATGCGCAACTCGCGCGGCGTGTACCGGTAAATCAGACTCGTGATGACGGTGTTGATGCACACGGACTTCCCCGCGCCAGTCGCTCCGGCGATGAGCAGGTGCGGCATCTGCGCCAGGTCCGCGATCACGGTTTTTCCCTCGAGGTTCCGACCCAGCGCAATGGGCAGCAAGGCGCGGCTCCCGTCCCATTCTGGGGCCTCGATCAACTCTCTGAGGGCGACCATACGAGGCGTCGGGTTGGGTACCTCGACTCCGACGGCGCCCTTCCCCGGGATCGGCGCCACGATGCGAATGGATTTCGCCCGCATGGCCAACGCCAGGTCGTCTGCCAACGCCGCTATCCGTCCCACCTTTACACCGGCGGCCGGGGCAACTTCGAATTGCGTCACGACAGGGCCTGTGGTGCGCCCCACGATGCGGCCCTCGACGCGAAACGTTTCGAGCGTTTGCACGAGCACCTGCCCGAGTTGTTCGAGCGCATCCTCGTCCCCGCCGGCGGATTCGTGTGGCGGTTCATCCAGGAGAGCAAGGTCCGGCAGTTCGTCGAGCACATCCTCCGGCGCCGGTTTGACACGCCGCCGTTTGGTAAACCGCGACAGGACCTCTCGGGTCGGCGTCTTCGGCGTGGGCTCGACGGGCGGCTCGTCGTCGACGTGGCCGGGCGGAACCGTGAGCCGTTCGTTGGCACCTGCCTCCAAGACCGGCGCTCCCGGTTTCAGTCGCCGGAAGGGGTGCCAGTCGAACGTAAAGAGGGTGAGACCCGAGAGCGCGATCAACCCCAGGATGATCGCCCCGGCGGTGCCGACCACCGACGTCAGCACTACCGCGAGCATCGCTGGCAGGACGCCAGCCGCACGTTGGGCAAGGGTCCAATTTTCGTACGCCGCCGGGACGTCGCCCGCGCCGCGGATTCCTTGGAGCAGGGCCACGACGAAGGGCGCCAACACGACGAGTCCCGCAACCAACACACTCGTTCTCCGAAACCCAAGCGCGCGAAACCGGCCGAAGCCCGTCAACCCCAGAACGATTCCCAGCACCGGCACCAGGGCAGCCCCGATGCCGAGGTATCGCCAGAGGAACCGCCCGACCGCCGCCCCCACGGGTCCGGTGGCGTTCGCCGGCACGAGGGTGAGCCCGACGAAGACGCCGAGTAGGAGCGCGACAATTGCGACCAACTCCTGGCGGTGACGGGTGGAGAGCACGTTACTTCCCGGATCCGACGGTGACGAGTCGGTCGGCATACGTGGGGACCACGGCGTGTGCGTCCACTTCGCTCGCAGCCGTAACGTCGTCTCGATAACTCAGGCTGCGCAGGTGTCGGCCGGCCGCACTTGCGGACACTGCCCGTTTCCAGCGATCGCCGTAGCGGCGAACGAGTTCGAGAGCGGCGATTGCCCCATCGTTCAAGTCGGCGGAACGGCGCTGCGACCCTGGAATCAACTGTTGCGCGAACCGACCGGCGGCGTACGCATCCTCGAGCGAGAACATGCGTTCCCGTCCCGCACACAAGATGACGATTTCACCGCGAGACGCCATCTCCCGTTGCAGGCGATCGATCGCCGCAGAGAAGTTTGTCGCGGCTCCGACCACGACGGGACGGCCCCCTTCAGCCGCAACGATCGCCGGCGTTCCGTTGGTCGTGGCCATCACGATCGTTCTCCCGCCTACGGCGTCCGGCACCATGTCACTCGGTGAGTTGCCGAGCGCAAACCCCGGGATCCTCTCGGCGTTCCGTTCCCCTGCCAACAACACGTCGTCGCGTTGGAGGTTTTGCGCCACCTTCAACGCGTCTTCCGCGCTGTCGGTAGGAACGATGGAGCGTGCCCCGTTCGCCATGGCAGCGACGATCGTGGTTGTCGTGCGCAGAATATCCACGACGAGAACCGGTTTGCCTGCTACGGCATTGGGTGTGACACCCAGTGGTGTGAAATAAACCGAAAGCTTCATGCGGCCGACTTGAACAGGTCTGGCTCTCGCTCCAACAGTTTGGTATCGACGGTGCCGGCGACGAACTCCGGGTGCTGGATGACACGGCGGAGAAACGGGATCGTGGTGGTCACGCCTTCGATGATGAACGAGTCGAGCGCCTGCGTCATACGGGTGAGCGCCTCTTCCCGGTGTCGTCCGTGGACGATCACCTTCGCGAGGAGCGAATCGTAGTAGGGCGGGACCTGATAGCCCGCATAGATGTGTGTGTCGACTCGCACGCCGGGACCGCCGGGGGGGTGATACGCCGTGATGGTGCCCGGCGAGGGCTGAAAATTCCTGAACGGGTCTTCGGCGTTGACCCGGCATTCGATCGCGTGCCCGCGAAGCCGGTTTCCGACAAGTTGGAGTCCCAGCGGTTCCCCGGCGACGATGCGAATCTGTTCCTTCACTAGGTCGAACCCCGTCACCATTTCAGTCACCGGATGCTCGACCTGGATTCGCGTGTTCATTTCCATGAAGTAAAATTCGCCGTTCCCGTCCAGCAGGAACTCGACGGTTCCCGCCCCGACGTACCCGATGCGCTGCGCGATGTTGACCGCCGACGTGCCCATGCGCTCGCGCAGCTCTTCTGACAGCCCGGGGCTTGGGGATTCCTCGATGAGCTTCTGATGGCGCCGCTGCACCGAGCAGTCGCGTTCGCCCACGTGCATCACGCGCCCGTGCGTATCCCCCATGACCTGAAACTCGACATGGCGCGGACGGTCGAGCAACCGCTCGATGTACACGTCTGAGCTTCCGAAGGCCGCGAGCCCCTCGTTGCGCGCCAACTGGAAGGCCTGCGCAAACGACGCCGCATCGCGGGCCGCGCGCATGCCCTTGCCGCCGCCTCCCGCGGCGGCTTTGATCATGACGGGAAACCCGATTTCCGAGGCCACCGCAAGGGCTTCTTCGGGATCGTCGATGGCCCCCGCCGATCCGGGAACTATGGGGACGCCGGCCTCTTGTACCACCTTCCGGGCCATCGCCTTGTCACCCATGAGGCGAATCTGCTCAGCGCTCGGGCCAATGAACGTGATGTTTGACGCGGCGCAGTTTTCTGCAAACTCGGCGCTTTCGGCGAGGAACCCGTATCCCGGATGGATCGCATCGGCGCCGGTGATCTCGGCGGCCGCGATGATGTTGGGGATGTGCAGGTACGAAAGCCGGCTGGGAGCCGGACCGACACACACGTCGTCATCCGCAAACCGCACGTGGAGACACTCCCGGTCGGCTTCGCTGTACACCGCCACCGTTTGAATCCCCAGTTCCTGACACGCGCGAATGACCCGGAGGGCGATCTCCCCCCGGTTCGCGATCAGCACCTTCTTGAACATGCCCGTCTACCCCCGGGTGAACCCCTCCGGTAGGTCATCTTCCCGATCGATCGGATTCGAATCGATCTGGTTGGAGAACGTGCGGTCGGATGTCCCCTCAATTCCGCTCAACCGCAGCGCGAACACGGAGGGGTACG
>JBFIZG010000024.1:0-18484 GCA_041604955.1 Gemmatimonadales bacterium
TCGTGGCGTGTGGGGGCGACGGCGTCTGGAAGCCCGAGTCCGGCCAGATGCAGTTTGATTTTCAGGCGTCCGCGCCCGAGCATGCGGTTGGTGGAGCTTCGCCCGAAGCCGATGTCGCCGTACTCTCGCCCGACGGCTGTGTGGGCGACGAATCCAACAAGGCGTCGCGGGATGAGAGACTCGCCGGCGCCGGTGCGGACACTGACGGGCGGGACATTCGCATTTGGGAACCCGTGTATCGGTCGGTGCTCGCCCGCGATCCGACAAACGTCGAGGCGCTGGTGAACCTCGGGCTGCTGTTGCACGAATCGGGGCGGGTGGCGGAGGCGGAGGAGCACTACCGGCGGGCACTCGCGAGCGAACCCGATAGCGCCATTGCCGCTTTCAACCTGGGGGTGGCGCTCGAAGATTTAGGTTCGGAGCAGGAAGCCGTGGACGCCTACACTCGGGCGCTTGCGAACGACCCAAATCACGCCGATACGCACTACAACCTCTCGCGTCTCTACGATCGCGCGGACGATCGCGCGGCCGCGCTGCAACACCTGATCGAGTATCGGAGGTTGCTCGGGGAGTAATCTACCGGACGAGCATTACGTCCGGCTTGAAGGCCGCCCACGCAAACCAGAAATGATTGCCGTGTGGAATCGGCGAGAGTTGCTCCCCGGACAGCGGGCCGGACACCGCAAATCCCAGCGAGTTCCATGTCGTGTCTGTTTCCCTGTCGCGGAAGCGATCGCCGTCGGCCCGCTCGAACGTCAGTGAGCGCGTGCCAACCCGACGATCGAACACGGTACTCGACCCGACGTCTCGCCCATCGGCAATGATCGCCGTGTTCACGGCGCTGGACGTACCGGGCACCCAAAAGATGACGAGCTTGCGGTTGCCCGCGTCGTGATTCACCACGCGTTTTTTGCGCAGCGTCTCAAAGGGAATAGCGAGCGCTTGTCCGTCCACGTCCAGCGCCACCACCCGCGCCATCGGCGGCAGCCGGTCGTCCGGCTCCAGGCTGAAGAAACTCCGCCACGGACCCGGGCCTTCGTCGTAACCGACGTACGGGTTCCGTTCGTACGTTCGATTGAAGCCGGTGTCGCGAGAGAGCACGCGCCCGTCGGGATGCTGTTCCTTGAACGTCTTCCAACTCACGAGTGGCGAGCTCACGAACGTGAGCTTACGGCCGGCGAATTCTCCGATGATCCCCTCACCCGTGGCCTGTTGCCACCAGGACTCGGTCTGCCGGTCGTACATGATGAGATCGGAGTGGCGCAAGTTCCCGGTAGTCCCGAAATCCAGCACCAGACCGTCGAGCCGCCGATCGAAGCTCAACGCCGTGTTGCATAAGGGACAGTACGTGACCGAGACGGGTATCGAGCCCACCGAATCGTTTACGATCTCGTGCTGGATGAGAATCCGAAGTGGGTATGCTTTGACGGTTCTCCCCAACGCCACGAGGACGACCGGCTCCCGATCTTTGAGCCAGTCATCTGCCTCCTCGACGCCTACGAACTTCGGTCGGTCGATGGCCGGGATGCCATCTTTTGGTGGACCGCCGGAGACGATTTCATCGAGCGGTACGGTGCGCTTTGAAAAGTCGGTCTTCCAGCCCGGCAAAGACTGACCCGGTAGCGGGCCTACGATGCCACCGAAGATGGCCAGGGAGATGGCGACGGTAAACACGGTGCTTCTCGGCATATCAGATTCGCGCCCTCGTCATGCTGGTGTCGTTTTCGTGATTAGAAAACGAAGCCACCGGTCGCGGGGTTCCCAGCACGGAGGGGAGACGCAGTGACTGTCGACGCAAATTGGTGTTAATCTTCATGCCCCATGTCCGTCGCTCCGGCCGGTCGGAGCGCGGCCCACCCCCAACCGTGACTGGTAGGCGACGCGTGCGGTTGTTCATCGCAATCAACCTGCCCGAAGACGTTCGTCGCGACGTCTGGGATGCGGCGGAGACCTTGAGACTCGAACCCGCGCCGGTGCGTTGGGTTGCGGAGGAAGCCATCCACCTCACGCTCAAGTTCCTTGGTGACGTAGCGGATGCCGGCGAGTCCTCCGTACGGCGGGCCGTCGACGAGGCGGTGGAGGGGACCAAACCCTTCATGCTCAACGTCGGGGGGTTCGGTGTCTTCCCTCCGCACGGTCGCCCGAACGTTGTTTGGGTTGGTTGCGAGCGGTCTCCGGCGCTCGAGATCTTGCAGCATCGGATCGAGTCCACGCTGGCGGCTGTTGGGTACCCACTCGAAGTACGGACCTTTTCGCCGCACCTTACTTTGGGCCGGGTCAAACGAGGTGGGGACATTGGCGACGTCAAGAGCTTGAAGTCAGTTGTCGAAGAGCTCGAATTTCAAACGGAGACCTTTGTAGATCGCGTGGAACTCATGGAGAGCACACTTGGTGCAGGCGGCCCACGATATTCCGTTCGGCATTCGGCGAGGTTTGCAGCGTGAAACGAGGATGCTTGAGTGGGTTCTTCGAGACGGTGGGGTGCGCCACCGTGCTCGTTGTCGCGGCTGCGGCTGCGTGGATTTTCCGGGCAGAGCTTACGGCGGGGTACCGTGGAGCGGTCGCCGAATTCCAGTCACCGGCGGTCGATTCGGCCGTCGTGGCCGGCATTCCGTCGTCGGCGGCACTGGAATCGGCCGAACGACGGGAGGCGGCCATTGGCAGTCCGAATGGCCCGAGCTTCGTCGTGTTTTCGGCTGACGAAATGGCGTCTCTGGTGGATGCACGATTGGATTCTGTTGCGCGCCGGGCGCTCGACTCGATACGGGTCACCATCGAGCCCGACCGTCTCACGGTTGCGGGACAGCTGTTGACGGACGTATTTGGGCGGGACCTGCTTGGCCCGCTCGCGCGTGTGATCGATCGGCGCGAACCGATTCGGCTTTCCGGACCGGTTCGCGTCCGAACGCCAGGCGTGTTGGAGTGGCAGGTGGATCGGTTTTCCGTGCATTCATTTCCGTTTCCGCGGGTTGCCATTCCAGGCCTCATCAACAGGATGTCGGGGAAATCTGAGGGGGTCCTCCGGATCTCCGTTCCATCGGCGGTCGGCGATGTGCGGCTTCGGTCTGAGGGAGTGACGTTTTACAGGCGAGATGATTGATGGGTAAGCGAGTGCTCGTGGTTGACGATGAAAAGGGTGTGCGGGAAGCGCTACGGCAACTCCTCGAATACGAGGGGATCGAAGCGCATTTGGCGACGAAGGGGTCCGAGGCGCTCAAGATGTATGCCGAGGTTCACCCGCATCTCGTGTTGCTCGACGTGAAGATGGCGGGGATGGACGGTCTGGAGACGCTGGCGAGGTTGCGAGAGTTGGATGCTCACGCGCACGTCGTGATGATTTCCGGTCACGGGACCATTCAGACCGCGGTGGAAGCGACCCAGCTCGGCGCCTACGATTTTCTGGAGAAACCCCTGGATACGGACCGTATCCTCCTGACCCTCAAGCACGCGCTCGACCACGTCGACCTCGAGTCCGAGAACGAGCGGCTCCGGGACACGGTGAGCGATCGGTACGAGATCGTGGGTTCGAGCAACGCGATCAAAGAAGTCCTGCAGATCGTGGAGAAGGTGGCACCCACCCCGGCCCGGGTGTTGATCACCGGAGCAAACGGGAGCGGCAAGGAGCTGGTGGCCCGCGCCATTCACCGCCGGTCACCGCGATCCGACAAGCCGTTCGTAGAGGTGAACTGCGCTGCCATACCCGGCGAGTTGATCGAGAGTGAGCTGTTCGGCCACATGAAGGGCTCGTTCACCGGCGCGTTCGCCGATCGATCCGGGAAGTTCGAACAGGCGGACGGCGGGACCCTGTTTCTCGACGAAATTGGAGACATGAGCGCCGCGACCCAGGCCAAGGTGCTTCGCGCGCTCGAAGAAGAGAAGGTGACGCGAATCGGAGCCTCGGGGCCGGTTACCGTTGACGTCCGTGTCATTGCAGCGACCAACAAGAATCTGGATGAGGAGATCGAGGCTGGACGGTTTCGACGGGATCTCTTCTATCGACTCAACGTGGTTCCGATCCACGTGCCCGCGCTCGCCGACCGGCGCGAAGATATCCCCGCCCTCGTGGCAAAATTCGCGAACTCGCTAGCCAAGAGCAACGGTCTCAAGGTCAAACCGATCCAAACGGATGCCGTGGAAGCGTTGGCAAAACGCGATTGGCCGGGAAACGTCCGCGAACTCCGAAACACCGTTGAGCGGCTCTTGATCCTGGCCCCCGGTTCCGCCGTCACCGCCCAAGACGTCCAGCGGCTCGGCGGCAGCACGCAGGATACGTCTCTGGGCTCTCTGCTCGGCTCCGCGACGTTTGACGCCTTCAAGCAGGACGCGGAACAGGCGTTTTTGCAGGCGAAGTTGGAGGAAAACGGCTGGAATGTGAGCGAAACCGCGCGACGGCTCGGCATGCCGCGGAGCAACCTCTACAAAAAGATCGAAAAATACGGAATGGTGCGGAAATAGCCGGAACAGTGTCCGTCCACGACGTGGCGTGCGGTGTCGGCAGGAGGCGAAAAACGCCGATTATTCGCCCTATTTTGCGCCGTGGTGCAATGAGATCGTGGGTGCAGCCAAGCGCCGCCCCGTTAATGTGGTCCGCATGACTTCGGTGGCCGTTATCCTGAACTCCCGTGGAGAGCGCCTCGACCTGGGTGCGCTCGACGACATCCCGATGGCCCATGTTGTGCGGGCGGATTTCACGCATGGGGACCTTGCCGTGTGTGTGGCCGCAACGCTCGAGCACGCATGCTCGTTGGCGGAACTTCAGACAGCCCTTCGACCGTGGGCCGCGGGACGGGGCTGGTCCATAACAGTTGCGCCAAGCCCAAGTCCTAGCTAACGTAAATCGCACTTGCAATTAAAGTTGGGTGACGAATGCAAGGACCAGCGCGGACCGTGTTGCACAATCTTTCTTCGAAGTCGGACTGGCACGTCGAGTGTCCGTCAACTGATTTTCCGCCCTTACAGCCTCCTCCCAGTAGTTCTCGTTCGTGAAACATCCTTTGGTAATATTTAGCGGCGCTGTCGTGCCGCCGGCTGTTCGGGAGTCATCAGCACAACGGAGAGGGAACTAACGGATGGGAATCTCGGTCAAGAAGGTATCCTCCGACGACGGATCGTTGGACCAGTATCTTCGTGAGATCAGTCGGTACCCGTTGATTACACGAGCGGACGAGGGGGAACTGGCCAAGCGCATCAAGCAACAGAGCCAAGAGGCGTTAGAGAAACTGGTGCGGAGCAATCTGCGGTTCGTCGTGTCGGTCGCCAAAAAGTATCAGAATCAGGGAGTCAGCCTCTCCGATCTCATCAACGAAGGCAATCTCGGACTCATCCGCGCAGCCCACAAGTTCGATGAAACCAAGGGCATCAAGTTCATTTCGTACGCCGTGTGGTGGATTCGACAGGCTATTCTCCAGGCGCTCGCGGAACAGAGTCGTATCGTGCGCGTCCCGCTCAACCGGGCCGGAACGCTGCATCGAATTGGAAAGCGCTCTTCGGCCCTCCTCCAGGAACTCGGTCGCGAGCCGACGGTGGAAGAAATCGCCGATGGCATGGACATCACGCAGGAAGAAGTGGCGAAGACCCTGTCTATCTCACAGAGTCACCTCTCCCTGGATGCGCCGCTCACACCGGGCGAAGACAACAAGCTGCTCGACTACCTGCCCGACACGCAGAAACCCGGACCGGACGACGAGACGTTTGAACGCGCGCTTTCCGAATCGATCGAAGAAGTGTTGAAAACGCTCAAGGAACGCGAGGCCAAAATCCTCCGGCTCTACTTTGGGCTCGACGGTAAGGAGCCAATGACCCTGGAGGAGATCGGTGGGATGATGGGGATCACGCGGGAGCGGGTCAGGCAAATCAAGGAAAAGGCGCTCGCGCGGCTCCGACACGTGAGCCGGGCCAGGGCGTTGGAGAGCTTTCTCTCCTAGGGGCGACGGCAAAGATCGGGGAACGCGACCGCTCGCGAAGCCACGCTACTCGGCATGGCGCCCGAGTTCCCGGCAGGTAACGTGTAGAGCCGCGACACGTTTCCTTCGGTCGTGACACGACGATAACCGTCTGTCCTGCTTCCCGGCGCTTCATTCTCCACATCCGCCCTCACTGCCCTCCACTTACCATTCTTGGCTTCTCGGTATATTCCAAACCATGGCTGAAACCGTTGAACTCCCCGGGCAGGCCGCATCGTGAAGCTCGGCGTCATTTCCCTCGGCTGCGACAAGGCGACCGTCGATTCCGAGCGCTTGGTGGGCGAACTCGTCGGCCACGGGGCACAAGTCGTGCCCGACCTGGACACGGCCGAAGTGATCTTGGTGAACACGTGCGGGTTCATCGACGCGGCCAAACAGGAATCGGTGGATGCCATGCTGCACGCTGCGGCGCTCAAGCAAGGCGGACGGGTGCAAGCGGTTGCGGCCGTCGGGTGCTTGGTGCAGCGCTATCGGGAGGATCTCGCCCGACAAATTCCGGAAATCGATCTGTTCTTGGGGTTCGGCGACCTGCACAAGCTCGTCCCGGCGTTGGCGGAGCGCGGCTTGCTGCGCGATCCCGTTGCCGGTCATCCCGGCGTCCGCCAGCACCTCGGCGACGGTCCCCATGTTCGCTATCTCAAGATCTCTGAGGGGTGCGACCATACCTGCGCATTCTGCGCCATTCCGCTCATGCGTGGCAAACACCGCTCGGAGCCGCTCGAGCGGCTCGTGCGGGAGGCGCAGTCACTCGAGGAACAGGGCGCGCGGGAAGTCAATCTCGTAGCACAGGATTTGGGACACTACGGACGTGATCAGGGCCGGGGCTCGCCGGCGCTTCCCGATCTCCTTCGCACACTGCTCGACGAAACCGGTATCGAGTGGTTCCGCCTCCTGTACGTGTATTCGTTCGGCCTGACGGACAGGTTGATCGATCTCATGGCGACCGAGCGCCGCATCGTTCCGTACATCGACATCCCGATTCAACATGCGTCCGACGCCATGCTTCGCAGGATGCGCCGTCCCGAGCGACAACAGACGATTCGCGAGCGCGTAGCGCTTCTTCGATCCGCTATTCCCGACATCGCCATCAGGACGACCGCGATCGTCGGTTTCCCGGGCGAGACCGACGAGGACTACCAGGTGTTGTGCGACTTTGCGAGGGAAATCGAGTTTGAGCGGCTGGGGGTGTTCACATACTCGCCGCAAGAGGGCACTCGCGCCGCTACGTATCCGGACGACGTCTCCGAATCAGAGAAGCGGGAACGCCAGGACGAGTTGCTGGAGCTGCAACGCACGATCTCGGAAGACCGGCTCAGCCGGTTTGTCGGCGCGGAGACAGACGTGCTGATCGACCGAGTTTCCGAACCCGACGAGGTGGGAGCCACCCATGTCGGACGTGTAAAATGGCAGGCGGATGACGTCGATGGTGTCACCTATGTCGAGCAGGGCGGCTGGGCCGAGCCGGGCGCATTCGTGCCCGTGACGATTCGAGAAAACGAAGACTACGATTTTCGCGCCGTTGCGCGGCCGTGACGAGCAACGGACTCGAAGCGCGCGCATCGGCGGTACTGCCGGGCGGCGTCAACTCACCGGTACGGGCGTTTCGCGCCGTCGGCGGCGATCCCGTGTTCGCTCGAGAAGCGCACGGCGCGTATCTCACCACCGTTTCCGGAGAGAAGATCCTCGACTATGTGATGTCGTGGGGAGCAGTGATCCTCGGACACGATCATCCCGCCGTGAGAAGCCGACTCACCACCGCCGTAACGCGCGGCGTCTCGTTTGGCGTCACCTGTCCTCCCGAGGTCGAGCTGGCGGAACTGATCTGCGACATGGTTCCCTCCATCGAGATGGTCCGGTTTGTGAACAGTGGGACCGAAGCGACCATGTCTGCTGCGCGCTTGGCTCGTGCCGCCACTGGCCGCGACGTGATCGTAAAGGTGGACGGCGGGTATCACGGGCACGGTGACAGCTTTCTCGTGTCGGCGGGAAGCGGAGTAGCTACGCTGGGGCTGCCAAACAGCCCTGGTGTTCCCGCAGAACTGGCGAAGCTCACCCTTACCGTTCCGTTCAATGACGCCGGCGAGATGGAATCGGTCCTCACCGAGTTCGGTGATCGTGTCGCCGCGGTGATCCTGGAACCGTTTCTTGGGAACGCGGGGTTCATCCCGCCGGCACCGGGGTACCTGGAGGCCGTGAGATCGCTGACGAGGGCATCCGGGACGCTTCTGATATTTGACGAGGTGATGACCGGTTTCCGCGTCGGTGTTGCCGGCGCGCAGGGGACGTGCGGGGTCACGCCGGATATCACCACGCTCGGGAAAGTCATCGGCGGTGGTCTGCCCATCGGGGCCTACGGCGGGCGGAAGGAATTGATGGAGCTGGTGGCCCCCGCCGGGCCTGTGTATCAGGCGGGCACGCTATCCGGTAACCCGTTGGCGATGGCCGCAGGTCTCGCCGTGCTGAGCGAGATTCGGCGAGAGGATCCGTACGACGCGTTGTCGGCGAGTTCGGGTCTGATCGCCGAGCGGCTTGCGTCTGTCGCCGCGTCGCGCGGCGTCCCCATGTCGGTTGCCCACGCGGGCGGTATGTGGGGATTCTTTTTTCATCCGGGGCCCGTTGTCGATTACGCGGCGGCCAAAGCAGCAGACACCGACCTGTTCGCACGGTTTCATCGGGAGGCGTTGCGACTGGGTGTCTTGCTTGCTCCGTCACCCTTCGAAGCGGGATTTGTCTCGCTCGCGCATACAAACGACATCATTACGGAGACGACCGATCGACTTACCGACGCGCTGGACCGTAGTATCGCTGAGTAGCGCGGCGATTGTCGTCGCGGTTTCCGCCTGTGCCCTTCCGCCGACACCGAGACGCGCCGGGTCTGAGCCACAGATACGAATCGGTATCGTCATCGCTGCAGAGCAGGCAGGCGTTGCGGGGCAACGCCTACGTGTGGCGCCCTCCGGCTCGAACGACTATCGACCGAATACTGATGGGCAGGTGACCGTGTCGTCGTCCGGCGACCGGGTGACGTTTGCAGGGTCATCCCCGTCCGAGCGGATCCGCGTACGGAGCGCCGACCGAGCGGGCTTCGTGGGTGTAAACGGGACAGCGTATCGCGGCACGGTCGAGTTCTACGCGCGGGGTGGCAAGGTCTTCGCAGTCAACGAGCTCCCACTCGAAGCCTACCTGATGGGCGTCGTGGCGAGGGAGATGGGAGCCCGGAGTCGAGCGGAGCGGGCGGCGCTCGAGGCGCAGGCAATCGTGTCCCGAACGTACGCGCTCAAGAACCGCGGTCGCTTTCGGAGTGAAGGGTACGATCTTCGTGCGAGCGTGTCCGATCAGGCGTACGGGGGCGTCGATTCCGAGACGCCGGAGGGTAACGCGGCGGTTCGTGCGACCGCCGGCCTCGTCATCACGCATGCAGGGAATCTCATCAGTCCGTTTTTTCACTCCACCTGCGGTGGTTCCACGGCGTCACCCGAGGAGGCCTTTCGGACCGTTCGGCCCGTCCCGTATCTCTCACCCGTGTCCGACAGACGTTCGGGTGGGCGGGAGCGGGAGCGGGAGCGCTACTATTGCGACCTCTCGCCCCGGTTCAGCTGGGAGGTCGAGTGGGAGGGTCCGAACCTGGGGGATATATTACGGCGCACGGTCCCATCGGTGCTCGGTGTTGAAGCCTCGCGCCTCAACGAGTTACGGGATGTCACGGTGCATCGAACCGGGCAATCCGGACGTGCAACCGAGGTGCGAATCGTGGTCGAGGGCGGCGAAATCCCGGTCTTTGGGCCGGACGTGCGACGGGTGTTTGAAACGCCCGAAGGACCGGGGCTCGGGAGTACCGCCATTGTGCTGGCGTCTTCGAGCTCCAATGGGCGGCTCGCCCGTCTCACGGCTACGGGCTTCGGGTGGGGCCATGGGGTCGGGATGTGCCAGTGGGGAGCGATCGGACGTGCGCGGGACGGTCAGGACGCTCGCTCGATTGTGACAACCTATTTTCGTGGGGGTCGCGTTGAAGCTTGGTACTAGGGTAGCCGTCCTGTTGATGCTCGCGCCGTGCTCGCTGTCGGCACAGGGGTTTCTCGAGCAATTCAGCTACGAGGGCCTTCGATTCAGTGGCATCGGATTCGAGTTCGGCGCCGTCGGGTCGGACCGCGTCACCACCAGTGCAAGCGGGAGCATTCGCATCGACTACGGCATGATCGCGCCGCGTGTGCGGCTGCTCGTCGGCGGCTCGTATTACAAAGGCGACCTCGACGCCGACGAGATCGCCGAGTACGAGGCGAGACTACGAGGTGTGGTCGTCGATCCCACCCGCGACTTTTCGATCGAGGTGGGGACCATCACCTGGTCCGACTTCGAGGCCGATGTGGACCTCCAATATCTCTTCACCAATCGGGGCAGCATCATGCCGTATTTAGGAGCGGGGTTTGCGGCGCATATCCGAAACGGGAAGGGCGCGGCCATCGAGGGAACGTTTGTCGAGGATGCGCTCGACACGATTGACGCGGGGCTCAATCTCTCCATTGGCACGCATGTCGCGGTGTCATCACGCTGGCTCGTGACGCTCGATTTTCGGGGTGGGTTGGCAAGCGAACTCCGTACCATCGCGGGCCGCGTTGGCTTCATGTATCGGGTTTCCGGGTGAGCGTCCCCGTACGGGTCGGCGTTGTCGGAGCTGGCGCCATCGTGCAGGTCGCGCATCTCCCCGTGTTGTCCAAACTCAACGCCGTGCAGGTGGTCGGGATTTGCGATCTCGACGTTCCAAAGGCGCAAGCCATCGCGTCGCGGCTGGACGTGCCTGAAGTATACGACGACATCGAAGACCTCATTCAGTATGCGAAACCCGACGCCGTCGTCATCTGTACGCCAAACCATCTGCACGACGTCCACGTCAAGACGGCGCTCGCCGCGGGTGTGCACGTCCTGTGTGAGCGCCCGATCGCCCTCTCGGTGAACGGTGTACGGAAAGTGGCGGAAGCCGGCAGCCAGGCAGGCCGCGCCGTGATGGTGGGCATGAATCATCGGTATCGGGGCGACGTGCAAGCCGTCCGCGAGTTTTTGAAGAGCGGGGAACTCGGTCCCCTACGTTCGATCCGAGCCGGTTGGTACACGTTCCGCCCGAGCGGACATGCCCTCGGGTGGCGCGACCGGCGCCGGGAAGCGGGGGGTGGGGCGATGTTGGATCGAGGGCTCGCGCTGCTCGACCTGGCGCTCTGGCTCGCCGGACCCGCGCGACCGCTCGCCGTGTCCGCCGAACTCGATGCACCGGACGATCGCTCGGTTGAGGACTCCGGGTGCGCCTTCATTCGGTGCGAAGGCGGACTCACGATCTTCGTCGACGTGTCCTGGCATCATGTCGCCGGTCAGGAGCGATTCTGGTTCGAACTCGCCTGCGCGCGAGGCACCGCATCCGTGGCACCGCTCAAGGTGTTCAAGGAACTCCACGGTACGCCGATGAGCGTGACCCCCGCCGGATCTGCCGGTCGCGAAAACGCCTTCATGGCGTCGTATCGATCTGAATGGGTGTATTTCCTGGCGATGGTCCGAGGCGACGTTCAGCCGCCCGATCTCAAGGACCAGATCCTGCTTCATCAGACGATGGACGCCATCGCCAAATCAGCGAAGGAAGGGCGCGACATTACGTTGTGACAGCACCCGCCCTTCCTCGGGCTGATTGGCTGCTCGTTCTGTTGGGTGCACTCCTCACCACTCTCGCCTACCCGCCGTTTCATCTGTTTGTCCCGTCGCTCGTGTGTCTCGTGCCGGCCGTCCTGCTCATCGCGTCCGGCGAGAGAGATTCGCGTCCGCTTCGGCGTCATCTGGTTCAAGGGCTGGTGTTCGGAGCGGTCTCGCACGGACTGTTGCTCTACTGGATGGTGTTTGCCTTGTGGCAGATGACCCCCGTGATGGTCCCCGCGTACGTGGCATCGGTCGCCGTGCTGGCCGGATACATGGCGCTGGTGTTCGCGTTGGTTGGTTGGGTGCGTCGCAAGACGGGTATCTCGTTACTCGTCGTGTTCCCGCTCGTGTGGACCGCCGTCGAGTGGGTCGTCGGACACCAGGGAGATTTGCGTTTTCCGTGGCTCGGGCTGGGCACTTCCCTGACAGGTTATCCGATGTTCGTTCAGGTAGCCGATATCATCGGCGCCCGCGGAGTGACGTTGCTCCTCGTCACGGGGAATGTTGCGCTCGGCCTCGCTTGGCTCGAACGGCACAATCGGTCCGCCGTGTGGCGCGTAGGCGGTGTCGCGGTCGGGCTCGCGATCGCGGCGCTCTACGGCGCCGTACGCGAACGACAGATCGTGCTCCGGCCGGCCGGGCGAGTCGCAGTGATTCAGCCCAACATCCCCATCGACGCAAAGGAACGTTGGCCGGCGGATTCGATCGTGTCGGTTCTGCTAGACCTGTCGGAGGAAGCTATCCGGACCGGCGATCCGGCGCTCGTCGTGTGGCCCGAAGCGGCTGTCCCAGGCACCCTTCTCGAGAATCCGTCCTGGGAGAGCCGCATCGGTGCTCAGGCACGCTCTTCGGAGACGATGCTCCTGGTCGGAGGGTACGACGCGGTCGGATCGTCACTCGCCGATTCCACCCCACGCAATTCGGCGTTCGTGCTTGCGCCAGATGGACGCCGAGTCGAACCGGTGTATCACAAGCGATATCTCGTGCCGCTCGTCGAGCAGGTGCCGTTCGTCCGGAAGGGTGGATTCTCGTTCGACTGGGTCGGGCGGCTCGGCACGGGTGAGCGCGGGGCTGTCTATCGGAGCCCGGTCGGCCAGTTTGGAATCATGATTTGCTACGAATCGGCGTTCGAGGACCACGCGCGGCGCTATCGTCGTTTGGGGGCGGACGTCTTGATCAACATCACCAACGACGTGTGGTTTGGCCGATCCTCGGGTCCGTATCAACACGAAGCGCATCTCGTCATGCGCGCCATCGAAAATCGCGTGGGGATCGTGCGAGCGGCAAACAGCGGTGTCTCCGAGTTCGTGAGCCCACTCGGCCGACGCGAGCATGTAACGTCGCTTGGCGAGCGCACGGCGTTCACTGCTCCGCTGCTCACGAGCGATGTACACACTATCTATTCACGAGCGGGTGATTGGGTGGGGGGAGCGGTCGTGCTGCTCACCCTTCTGACGTTGGCGTACGCGTACGCGAGGAAAGTGTGAACAGCGTTCCTCGGTTATCGGCCGAGCCGCCTCAGTGCAACGTCCACTTCCCTGTAGTCTGGATAGATCTGTTTGGCCCGCTCGAATAGCTCGCGGGCTCGGGTCACGTCTCCACGATCTCCGTAGAGCAGACCTCGGGTGTAAAGTCGGACCGCCTCCCCTGGTATCAACCTCGATTGTCGCTCCGCAAACAGCTGGCGTGGGAGGCCTGGGACGTTCAGACTGCGTGTGACGCCGCTCGCGACATCGACGATCATGGAATACACCGCGTCGCGGTGTTTGAGCACCCGCTCGCTCTGGACGATTTCACCCGTTTCCACGTTGACGACTCTCACGTCGATACGAAAATCCCCATGGAGATCGACAAACCCGCCGAGCACCACGTATGCGGCGCCGACGCCCGCTCCGAGCTGGGCGGCGGCGGCGATTTCCGCTTCTCCAAATAGTGGCTCGGCCGGTTGGGTTGGGTCGATCCGGCGCCGTTCGACGAGCTGTAAATACGGGTTCAACTCGAGCTCGGTGATCAGCATCTCCTGCAGTCCGATACCCAATGCCTGGCGATCTTCCTCAGCGACGCCGTAGGAGCCGCGGTCGGCGAATCGGACGACCGCGATGCTCGGACGTCCGCCCTGAACGCTCGGGGTCGGCGACGCCGCGAGCGCCGCGGTTACTGCTGCCAGGATGGTGGGAACGACCAGCATCTACTCCTCCCTCAGAAATCGTCGGTGGCGGCCCCCTGCCCCCCCGGCGGTCGTGACCCATACCCCGAGAAGCTCCGTGGGTGCCGATCCGCATTCCGGTTGCCCCGACCTCGACAGCCCGGTTATACTGTATAGCCTTGCCAGAGTCCAACTTAGCAAGCGGAGTCCAGCGGTGAAAGCAGGCATCCACCCCACGTACCAGCGGGCCGTTGTTCAGTGCGCGTGTGGAAATACGTTCGAGACCCGGTCGACCATGCCGTCGATCCACGTCGAGATCTGCGCACGGTGCCACCCGTTTTATACCGGAAAGCAAAAGCTCGTAGACACGGCGGGCCGCGTCGAGCGGTTCCGGCAGCGCTACGGGAAGCCTCCGGCCGCTTCCGAGGAGTAAAGTTGAACGCGCGGCTCGAGGCCGCGCTCGAACGCGCGGCGGAGGTCGAGCGCGAACTCGCCGACCCGGCAGTCTCGAAGGATCCCAAAAAGCTGAGAGAACTGGGCCGCGAGCACGCCCGGCTGGAACGGATTCGCCAGGCGTCCGATCAGTTCAACCGGCTGCAGAGCGAGCTGGAAGAGTCTCGGGAGCTGGCTCGTGACGACGACCCCGCCATGGCCGACCTTGCCAAAGCGGAGGTCGAGCGCTTGGAGCCAGCGGTTCGGCGCTGTCACGACGATCTCCAGGATCTGTTGGTTCCGCCCGATCCTCTGGACGATCGACACACCATCGTCGAAATCCGAGCTGGGACCGGAGGGGACGAGGCTGCGCTCTTCGCCGCAGATCTCTACCGGATGTATTCCCGACACGCCGAACGGTCCGGTTGGGCCGTCGAGCCCGTAGCGCTCTCCGAAGGCAACGTGGGAGGCCTGAAGGAGGTCATCTTCGCAGTGCGCGGCGACAACGTGTTTGGACGTCTCAGACACGAATCGGGCGTGCATCGCGTCCAGCGGGTCCCCGCCACCGAGGCACAGGGTCGAATTCACACGTCTGCCGCCACCGTTGCCGTGCTTCCCGAAGCCGAGGACGTAGACGTCGACCTGGAGGAAAAGGACCTCAAGATCGACGTCTTCAGGTCGTCGGGTCCGGGGGGGCAGAGTGTCAACACGACGGACAGCGCCGTCCGCATTACGCACAAGCCGTCGGGTCTCGTCGTCCAGTGTCAGGACGAGAAGTCACAGCTTCAGAACAAGATCAAAGCCATGCAGGTGCTGAAGGCGCGGCTATTGGACCGGAGGCTCGCCGAACAGGAGGCGGCACGAGCCCGCGAGCGGCGGGCGATGGTGGGAACGGGTGACCGGTCCGCGAAGATTCGTACGTACAACTTCCCGCAGAACCGCGTCACCGACCACCGCATCACCCTGACCCTGCACAACCTGGATGCGATCCTGGACGGCGATCTCAACGAGATCATTGACGCCCTGGTTGGCGCGTACCGGGGAGAACAGGTCGCCTGACGTGGGTACCGTCGCGAGCAGGGTGGCAGCCGAAGTGGAGCGTGGAGCAGCCCGCCTGGAGCGCGCCGGAATCGAAAACCCCCGTCGGGAGTCTTCGCTGATCTGGGCGGCGCTCAGGGGCGATGTGCCGGGGAAGGCGTGGCTTCGGCGGAACGACCCCGTTGACCCGGTCGCGGCCGAGCGGTTCGAGAAAGCCATAGCGCGCCGGGCCACGGGTGAGCCCATCCAGTACGTGGTGGGGACGGTTGGTTTCCGGACGCTCGAGCTGGAGATCGATTCGCGGGCATTGATTCCACGTCCGGAGACCGAGGGTCTCGTGTCGCTGGTGCTCGAATGGATGGGCGAGCGGCGTGGATCGGCGTCGTGGGGAACGGCGGCCGACGTGGGAACCGGGAGCGGCTGTGTCGCGCTCAGTCTGGCGGTGGAGGGGGCGTTCGACCGTGTCATTGCGATCGACGCTTCGCCAGCAGCGCTCGCTTTGGCCAAACGCAATCGAGCGGCAATCGCGCCGCGGGTGCCGGTCGAGTTTCGCGTTGGATCGTTGCTCGCGCCGCTCGAGGCCGACTCCGTCGACGCGATTGTCTCGAATCCGCCGTATCTCACCGAAGCCGAGCATACGCGCCTGGAAACAGATGTCCGCGACTACGAGCCACGGGAGGCGTTGGTCGCTGGACCGACGGGGCTCGAACACACGCGCGGACTTTTGGAAGGTGCCGGCCGCGTACTCCGACCGGGCGGGTTACTCGCGATCGAGCTAGATTCCACGCGATCGGAGATCACTTGTCTCACGGCCGAACACACCGGATGGCGGGCCCGCGTCGAGCGGGACCTGTTCGGCCGGCCGCGTTTTCTCGTTGCCACGAGGAGTTGATGTGATTGAACAAAAAGCCGAAGAGCTTGGCCGCTTGATTGGTCAGAGCGACGATTATCAGGCCATCGAGCGCGCGCGAGGAGCGCTCAAGGACGCATCTGAATTGCGGGCCCAGCTCACACGTCTGGAGTTTTTAGCGGAAACGTTTGCCAAGCATCATCAGGCGGGGACGGCGCCGTCGGATGACGAGAAGGGCGAGTACGATCAGCTGATGTCGCAGATTCAAGGGGATTCTCGCTACCAGCAGCTCGTGGCGGCGGAATCGAATTTCGACAAGCTGATGCACAAGGTGAACCAGCACATCATGAAAGGTGTGAGTGCTGGGGCTACGAGCAAGATCATCACGCTCGGCTAGGAACGTACGTGAGTGGAGTGTTCATTGCGGTCGAAGGTCCTGATGGCGCCGGGAAGACGACGCTTGCGCAACGTCTGAGCGAACGGTTACGACGGGACGGGGTAGACGTGGTCGAGGTGCGCGAGCCGGGTGGCACACCGGTCGCGGAGGCGGCTCGCAGGGCTGCGCTCGATCCGGCGCTGGACGCGAGCCCGCTTGCCGAGCTCTTCTTGATCCTGGCAGCGCGAGCCGATCTGGTGACACGGGTCATTCGGCCTGCGCTCGAATCCGGCAAGGTGGTGGTGAGCGATCGGTACGATCTGTCGACCCGCGCGTATCAGGTTGCGGGACGCCAGCTTCCGGAAGCTGCCGTGATGGCGGCAAACGCGTTGGCGACCGGCGGGCTCGTGCCCGATCTCAGCATCGTGCTCGACGTGTCCGGCGAGGTGGGAACCGAGCGCCGCAATGCTCGGGGGTCTCTTCCCGATCGGATCGAACGGGCGGGTGCGGACGCTGAAATGAACGCACGTATCCGACGGGCGTTTGCCGAAGCGAACGGGGAGGGTGTCGCGCATCTCGACGTGGCCACGCGTTCGATCGAAGAAGTGGAGGACGCGGCGTGGGACATCGTGTGCTCGCGTCTCCAACCGTGGCCTCCTCGATGACGATGAAGCCGGGAGGGAGAGCAGGAGTACAGCGTACAAAGTAATGAGTACAACAGAGTGCAAGAGTTAATACAGTACAGAGCGATCATCCGCTGTCGGGTTCAGATATTTGGGCGTGAGACGCTGGATCTCCTAGGAGGCATTTCATGAAGGGTCAGCGAGGCATCCTGCTCGTAATGGTTGGGGTTCTGACGTTCTTGTCGGGTGGTTGGCTGCTACAGCGTGGCAACGCGCGGACGGGCGGGGTGTTCGGTCAAGCTCGGATCTTCGAGGATGTGCTGGCGCACGTCGCGGAATATGCGGTCGATTCGATCGGCGAGCGAGAACTCTATGATATGGCCATCGACGGCCTGCTGGATCAGCTCGACGATCCCTACGCCAATTTCTTGCGCAAGGAAGATTTCGAGGACCTCACCGAGCGAACGACCGGGAACTATGGTGGGCTGGGGATGCAGATCGACGTGCGTGATGGCTGGATCACGGTGATTGCGCCGATCGCGGACACACCGGCCGAAGCGGCCGGCATCGAGTCGGGTGACCGCATCGTCGAGGTCGAGGGGGAATCGACGTATGGGTGGAAGAACGAGAAGGCGGTGGCGGTGCTCCGCGGGGAGGCCGGGTCGGATGTCCGGATTTCGATTGCGCGTCCGGGGATTCCCGAACCAATCGAGTTCACGCTCACACGAGCGACCATTCATGTCACGTCGGTGCGGACGGCAACGATGCTCGGGCCCAGGGTGGGATATCTCTCGCTTGCGTACGCGACGATCAGTCAAACCGTGACCGAGGAGGTAGAGCGGGCGGTCGCGGACCTAAGGGAGCGGGGTGCGGAGGCACTGGTTTTTGACCTCAGGAATACGCCGGGCGGGTTATTGGATCAGGGCGTTGCGTTGGCGGATGTCTTTCTCGACGAGGGCGACGTAATCGTGGCGACCAAGGGTCGCGCCCCCGGAGCGACCGAGACGTACCGCGCTCGATCGTCGCAACGCTGGCCGGAGACGCCCATTGTGGTGTTGGTGAACGGGGGGACGGCGAGTGCCGCCGAGATCATCTCGGGGGCGATGCAGGATCACGATCGGGCGTTGGTGGTGGGAACGCCCACGTTTGGAAAGGGGCTCGTACAGACTGTCTTCCGGTTGGGGCCGCTCCAAGCGCTTCAACTCACGACGGGTCACTGGTACACACCGAGCGGTCGAACCATTCAGCGACCCGTGAGACGTGTCGATGGCCGTCTGAGAATCGTGGGTGCGGTGGAAGAAGAGGAAGCAGCGCACGCCGGGGATTCGGCAGCCGTTGATTCGAGTCAGGTGTTCTACACCGATGCCGGTCGTCGAGTCA
>JBFIZG010000025.1:0-18278 GCA_041604955.1 Gemmatimonadales bacterium
AGGAACCCGACGATGGCGAGGGCGCCGAGGGTCTCAAACTTCTGGTGTCCGTACGGATGATCTTCGTCGGGCCCCCTTGAGGCGATCAACATGATTACGAGCGCGAGCACGTTGTTCATGGCGTCAACTGACGCATGGACCGCATCACTCAGAACGGCCAACGAGCCGACGCCGACTCCAACGACGAACTTGGCCCCCACAACAACCAAGTTGGCAGCGAGGAGGCCAATGAGAACCCGTTGAATTTGGGCGGCGCGGTCGGCCGCGTTCACCCGGGGGACCGACATGGTTGCAAGCTGGCCATGCCGGTCTGGGCTGTCAACAGGATTGGGGTATGGTCGTCAGTACAGCCGGTCCCTGCACGGTATATTTCCGAGGTCACCATGTGCTGTGATCACCCATGACCGTCGACCTGCGGCTGCTTGGCATTATCTCGCCCGAGGGGCGCGATCTCCGTGCGCTCATCGAGGTTTGTCGTCAAGCAGAAGCCGGTGGCGTCACGGCGGTGCAGCTGCGAGGGAAGATGACCGATGGCGGTGACCTGCTGCGTGCGACCGAGGCGTTGGTCGGGGCGTTGACGGTTCCGGTTTTCGTCAACGATCGCGCCGACGTGGCCATTGCCGGCGGCGCCGCCGGTGTCCATCTGGGTGCGGAGGACATTCCGGCCGTAGCCGTCCGCCCGTTCGCACCCCGACCATTTACCATCGGTGTCTCGGTTGGCGACCCCGACGAGGCCGCGGATGTGGCGGACGCGGATGTCGACTATTGGAGTGTGGGACCGATCTACCTTACGAGCACCAAGTTGGATGCGGGGTTGCCGATCGGGGCGCGGGGGTTTGGTCGGTTGGTTGCACTGGCCCCCACCTCCATGCCGGTGCTCGCGATCGGAGGCATCAACGCGTCGAATGCCGTCGAGATTTTCGAGGCGGGTGCACACGGGATCGCAGTCTCCAGCGCGATCTTCGAGCACCCCGCGGACATCGAACGCGTCGCCCGAACTCTCCGTGCAGTCGTGGACCGGGTGTGCTCGCCCTGACCGGTTCCGGGTAGGTCAGTCTCGGATTCGGCGAATGGCGGCGTTGTGTTCCCGATACGTCCGAGAAAACACGTGTTTACCGTCGGTCTGGGCCACTAAATAGAGATAATCGGTCTCGGCAGGGTATAGCGCCGCTTCAATCGTGTGGGCCGACGGTTGTGAAATCGGTCCGGGTGGCAGACCGTTGATGCGGTAGGTGTTGTAGGGCGAAGCTACCTGATAGTCTTTCAGAAAGAGCCTCCGTCGCCGGCCAAGTGCGTAGATGACCGTTGGATCGGCCTGGAGCCGCATGCGGCGCGAGAGCCGGTTGTGATACACGGACGAGACGTACGGACGATCTGGACCATAGCGCACTTCGCCTTCAATGATCGAGGCGAGGGTCACCAGTTCGTGTCGCGTGAACCCGAGTGTGTCGAGCCGGGCGTTCCACGTACTGTCCCAGCGGGCCTCGAATTCGCTCAGCATCTGGCGAACGACCTCGGTGGCGGTCGCCCCTGAACGCACGTGATAGGTGCTGGGGTAGAGATACCCCTCCAACGTCTCTCCTTCAGTCCCAACACGTTGGCGCAGCGTCGAATCGGTGATCGCCAGCGCAAAGCTGTCGGGCTCGATCCCAAGCGTTTCGTGTACCAGGACTGCGATCTCGCTCGCCATGAGCCCTTCCGGAATCGTGAGCGGGATGAGCACTTCGCGACCGGACACCAAGACGTCCAGTACCGCGCGCATCGACGCACCCTGGGAAAACTCGTACGTTCCGGCCTGAATGGCGCGCTGCTTACCGGACGCGGTGGCGTACCACCGAAACCGTCGGGGCGAACCGATCACTCCGTGCACATACAGCGACTCGGCAACGGCGGTCAGCGACGCTCCCCTGGGAATGGTGATTCGAACGTCATCCCCCTCCTGGTGAGGAGCGCAGGAGATCGCAAGCGCGATCGCCGCGAATAATCGCAGTCTGGTGTGAATCATTGGTGGCGTGAGTCGAGGAAATTTTGGAGGATCACGGTCGCGGCGAGGGCATCGACGTCCATGTCACGCGTCCTGCGGCTGTGTTCCACTTCTTTCTTCGTGGCATGGACTCGGGCCGAACTCATCCGTTCGTCCCAATAGTCAACCGGCAACCCGGTCTTTTGATGGATGAGCGAGCCGACTGCCCGTGCCGCCGCCGCGGCCTCACGTTCGGTGCCTTGCGGAGTGAGTGGGAGACCGACGACGATGCCGACCGGCGCGCAGGCTTCGAGGTGCGTCCCGAGAGCGCGCATTGGGAATCGTTTCCCCCGACGTCTCGTGACGGTCCCAACGGGGTGGGCGACCGATTGCGACGGGTCCGAACAGGCGATGCCGGTTCGGATCTCGCCGACGTCAATTGCCAGGAGCCGGCCTTCGGTGGGGAGCATGAGCGAGGACCGTTGTCGCACTCGGCACGTGCCGGGGATTCGCCGATCAGCCCTGTTGCATCGTTGCGAAGAATTCCTTGTTTGTCTTCGTGCGCTTCATGCGCTCGAGCAGGAATTCGATCGCCTCGACCGTAGGCATGTCCGCCAGGAAGTTCCGCAGCAGATAGGTCTTGTTGAGGTCGTCCGGGTCAAGGAGCAGTTCTTCTTTCCGTGTCGACGTGCGCTGGACATCGATCGCAGGGTAGATCCGACGATCGGAGATCCGCCGGTCGAGCACCAGCTCCATATTGCCTGTTCCTTTGAATTCCTCGAAGATGACCTCGTCCATACGGCTCCCGGTTTCGATCAAAGCCGTTGCGATGATCGTGAGTGACCCGCCACCCTCGATATTGCGCGCCGCGCCAAAAAACCGCTTGGGTTTCTGGAGAGCGTTGGCGTCTACGCCACCGGACAGGATCTTGCCGGAATGTGGGATTACCACGTTGTGCGCGCGGGCAAGACGCGTGATGGA
Source organism: Gemmatimonadales bacterium (assembly GCA_041604955.1). Lineage (GTDB taxonomy): Bacteria > Gemmatimonadota > Gemmatimonadetes > Gemmatimonadales > GWC2-71-9 > JBFHWR01. Next base: position 2,945 of record JBFIZG010000025.1, read on the forward strand.
ATCGAGCAGAATGATGACATCCCGTTGGTGCTCGACCAGTCGTTTCGCCTTCTCGAGCACCATGTCGGCAACCTGGACGTGTCGATCGGCGGGTTCGTCGAACGTCGAGGAAATGACCTCGGCGTCGACGTGTTCTTCCATATCGGTCACTTCTTCCGGGCGCTCATCGATCAATAGGACGATGAGCGTGGCCTCAGGATGGTTTTCGGTGATCGAGTTCGCCAACTTTTGCAGGAGGATGGTCTTCCCGGCCTTTGGCGGCGCGACGATCAAACCGCGCTGACCGCATCCGATGGGCGAGAGGATATCCCACACTCGAGTCGAAAGATCTCCGTCGGCACGCTCCAACCGGATCCGCCTGTCTGGGTATCGCGGCCGAAGGTTGTCAAACGCAATGCGGTGTTTCGCGTTGTCCGGGGCCTCGAAGTTGACCTTCTCGACCTTGAGTAACGCGAGGTATCGTTCCCCCTCTTTTGGTGGTCTGACCTGTCCGAGAATCGTGTCGCCAGTGCGAAGATCGAACCGCTTGATCTGGCTCGGGCTCACATAGATGTCGTCTGGGCCGTAGAGGTAGTTCCAGTCTTGGCTGCGAAGGAATCCGTAGCCTTCGGGGAGAATCTCGAGTACACCTTCACCGCGCAGGACCGTATCAGAATCGAGCAGTGATTGCTCGATCTTGAAGATGAGGTCCTGCTTGCGAAGGCCTGAATAGTTGGTGATGTTCAACTCTTCGGCCATCGCGTGCAGTTCGGCGACCGATTTCCTCTTGAGTTCAGCGATGTCCACTTGTGAGGAACTCCGTCAGTTGGGAGGGTAACTCAAAAACCAAATGCGGTTATTAGATCCGGCACCGCGGGGACGCGGCAATCATCGTCGGTTTGGGCGGAATCTTTCTGGGGAAGTCAGAACGTGACGTTGCGGTATCATATTGAGGTTGCCCAAACGCGTCAAGAGGTCCGGTGAAAGCCCTCCGCGAGTTCCTGGTGGTCTGGCGAACCATGGTAGTCCGGGACCGGGAGATCATCGACGCGCTCGTACACCCCGAGCACGCCGGACCCTCGCCAGCCCTCAAGGCGGCGCTCAACGATTGGCGAGGCGCGCACTACTGGGCCGACGGTGACGGGGCTGGTCGACTGGTGCTGATTCGAAGCCTCGCCGCGGCGCCCAAAGAACGGTGGTGGCTGCACATCGGGCTGCTGCTCGGGTCCTTTGTGACTGTTTGGATGGGGGGAGCACTGCTGTCAGGGGCAGCCGTTCCGCGGTCCAGCGGGATCTTCGGCCTTCCGTTCGAGGCCCAGGCACTGCTTCAGTGGGTCGGTCAACTTCGCGCCGGAACTGGGCTGGATTTTGCCATCGCACTCATCGGCATCCTGCTTGCGCACGAAATGGGACATTACGTGCTCGCTCGCCGCTATAACATCAATGCTTCGCCACCATATTTCGTTCCGGCGCCTCCGTTCTTGAATTTCATCGGGACGTTTGGTGCGTTCATCCGTCTCAGGAGTCCGGTGGTAGACCGACGACAGCTCATGGACGTCGGGGCCGCCGGTCCGTGGGCGGGCTTCGTCGTGGCGCTGCTCGCGCTGATTATCGGGCTCCAGCAGTCGGAGGTTTTGGCTGGCGTCGCCGCGACACAACAAGTGGTGACGTTCGCTGATGTCGAGTTCTACCTCGGCGACTCGCTGATCACCGCTGGACTCAGACGCTGGCTGGTGGGCGACGTCACGGTCCTGCTTCATCCGGTCGCTCTCGCCGGATGGTTTGGAATGCTCGTAACGATGCTCAACCTGTTGCCGCTCGGTCAGCTGGACGGCGGACACGTACTCTACGCCCTGATCCGCGACAAGCAGCGGTTCGTGGGCATCGTGATGTGGATCGTACTCCTCATATTGGGTCGAGAGTTTTGGGGTTGGTGGCTCTGGGCGGGCTTCACCCTGCTGCTCGGCGGCGGACGGCTGGCCCACCCGGCGGTTCTCGATCGGTTTCGACCTCTCCCGCGGAGTCGGCGGCCACTCGGCTGGGCGACGATCGTGCTGTTCTTCGTGACTTTCACCCCGATTCCATTCTCCTGGTAGACTCGTTTCCGCTGGATTTCGCGCAAATCCCCGTTGCATAAGTCAAAGATTGATTTATATTTGCGCAGATTTCTGGAGGTGAGTGGCATTGCCGGCAAAGTCAGCTCGACGCGGTGCATCCCAGCAAAAGGAACCAGTCATTCACGACCTTCCTCCACTCAGATACGAGGGGGCCGAAGTGGCTGTGCGTCTGGAAATCCGCCGAGGGGAAGACGGGACCTGGCGAGGCCGACTCATTTTCGGAGGAGAAGACGCATCCGGTGTGAGGTCGACAGCGGAGATTTTCTGTGCCATCACCGAAAACGATCTCTGGCAATCGGTGCGGGGGTTTCGAGACCACCACTTCCGGGATCTCTATCGCTCCGTATCTGAGTGACCGAGCATAAGCAACGGATCGAGAAACTCCGTCACGATCTCGCAAATCCCGTCTCAGCACTGCTCGCCGAAACCGAGCTACTCCTTCAGCGGCAGGATGCGCTCGACCGAGATACCGTCCAATCTCTGCAAGACATTCAAGCCCTCGTCTATCGAATGCGCTCCATTCTCCGGGAGATCTAGCGTCAGCTCGACGGAGTAGGGAGGATGTTAGTCGTCGTCAAACGGCACATCTTGGCGCCATTGGTCGATCCGCGTTTCTGGCGATATCTTCGACTACCTAGTCTAAGGCATGATCAATAGGTGTAAACGTAAAAGGTATGGACGCGAACTCACCCAGTAACGCTCCGCTTCCGCCAGACGCTTGGCTTCCGGCGCGCCGATTGGCGCAGAGCGTGTGGGGACCGGTCGAGCGCTTTCTCCACGTCGAGGCGGCGGGGGGGATCGTCCTTCTGGTGACCGCTGCGATCGCGCTCACCTGGGCGAACTCGCCGTGGTATCACAGCTACGAGGTCCTCTGGGAAACGCCGGTCTCGCTTGCTATCGGCAATCGCCCGATCGAATTCTCGTTGCATTTCTTCATCAACGATGTGCTGATGACCATCTTCTTCCTGCTGGTTGGGTTGGAGATCAAACGCGAGATCGTCGAGGGGGCCTTGTCGAATATGCAGCGCGCCGCGCTCCCGATTGCAGGCGCGCTGGGCGGGATGCTCGTGCCGGCCGCCATTTACCTCGCGTTGAACCCATCCGGTCCGGCGCGGGAGGGTTGGGGCGTTCCGATGGCGACCGACATCGCGTTCGCGGTGGGCGTCCTTACGCTGTTGGGCAAACGGGTACCCGCGACGTTGCGTGTCCTTCTCCTCGCGGTGGCCATCATCGACGATATCGGCGCGATTCTCGTCATTGCGATCTTCTACTCGAGCGGGTTCAACGTGTTCGGGCTCATGCTTGCGTTGACGGGAGCTATCCTGCTGTTTCTCCTGCCGAAGCTGGGTGTCCGGCCGAGTCTTCTTTACGTGCCTCCGATTGCGATCGTGTGGATCGGGATGTACGAGGCCGGAGTTCATCCCACAATCGCTGGGGTGATCGCTGGTCTGATATTCCCCGCGAAATCGTGGTTTGGGAAGGAAGGCTTTCTGCGAGCGTCTCACGAAGCGCTCGATGAGTTTCAATCGCGCATTGCCGGCAAGCACACGGATCGTGACTTGCTCGCGCCGCTCGCCAAGATTTCGCAGGCGCGGCGCGAAGCGCTTTCCCCGGCATTCAGGGTGGAAACGTGGCTGCACCCGTGGGTAGCGTACGGAATCATGCCGCTCTTCGCGTTTGCAAACGCGGGTGTGCACTTGGGCGGCCTCGGGTTCGACACCCCGGGGTTCACACCTGTCATGGCTGGTATCGTCATCGGACTCGTCGTCGGCAAACCTCTTGGGGTGCTGCTCGGCAGCTGGCTCGTCATTCGCCTTCGGTTCGCTTCATTACCCGACGGCATCAACTGGGGCGGGCTATTTGTCGTCGGTGCGGTGGCCGGCATTGGCTTCACCATGGCCATCTTCATTGGCGAGCTGGCGTTCAGCGACCCGCGTCTTCTCGGTGTCGGAAAGCTGGGCGTGCTTTTGGCAACGGCGCTGGCGGCCACGGTTAGCCTCCTCGCGGGCAGGTTCCTGCTGACGACCGAACAGCCGGAATCGATCGCGCATGTCTCGGCAACCGAGATTGAGTCGACCACCGAATATTGGACGGCAGAAGAACAAGTACCGGCGAAGGCGACCGAGTGATTTGGATGAGGGAGGATCCGTGAAGACACCACTGCATATTGGGATCGTGGTTGTGACGGTGGCCACCCTGTCCGCCCATCCGTTGTGCGCTCAAGTTCCGGAAGCCGCAGCGACGGTGACGCGCTTGGTGGCAACGCCGTCGACGATCGCGCTCGCTGCCGGGGATTCGACGAGCCTTGTCGTCACGGCATTCGATGCGAGCGGGCGAGTCGTCGATGTCCCGGTGCGCATGTCCGCCCCGCGACGGGCCCTGCGCGTGCGGAACGGGCGTGTGCATGGTCTGGAGGCCGGTTCGTATGAAATCATCGCGATGATCGTTCTCCCGGCCGGCTCATTCGACGACGCGGCGACCGTTCGCATACCGGTCACCGTCGATTGGCCATCGATCGACCGGGTGGAGCTACTGCCCGGTCCCGGCCGTATCTATCGTGGAACAACCATGCTCCAGGGTGCCCGTGCGTTGCATGCAAACGGGTCTGAGCGTCCGCATCCGCAGGTGGTGTGGAGCAGCTCAGACGACGCGGTCGCCGTGGTAGATCGATTTGGGTACGTGACGGGGACGACGGTCGGACGCGTAACGATTTCGGCGACCGTAGACGGGGTGAGTGCTCGTCGGACCCTCGATGTCGTGCCACTCCCGGCCGCCGAACTCGAAATTGTCGGTGGGTTGGTCGAAGTGCGGACCGGCGACGTGCAACGCTTCCGGGCGATTGCGCGAGATGAAGCCGGCCGGGTGTTCGAAGACGCGCCGGTGACGTGGAGCCATACCTATGTGCCACCAGCGGACATCATTGCCCCCAAGGCTGCCGCGCAGTTGCACGAGGGCCGCTTTGTGGCAGACGTGCCTGGGGCGTACACCGTGGTTGCGTCGGTGGGGCCCCTGCACGCTCGGACATCCTTCCGAGTCGTCCCACGCGATGCCGTGCAGCAACTCGAAGTCATTGGACAGGGCCGTCAGCAACGGGTACGGACCACGGATTTCTGGGTGTTCGAGGGGGTCGACGGTCGTGATTACGCTCTTACCGGTGCAAAACAGGCCGATGGGCATGCCTACGTGTGGGACGTTACCGATCCCGGAAACATCTTCAAGACGGATTCGTTACGCGTGGACGCCCGATCGGTGAACGACGTCAAGGTCTCACCGGACGCAAGGTACGCCACGATGACCCGAGAGGGGGCCTCCAATCGTCGAAACGGCGTCGTGATACTGGACCTGGCGGATCCGGCGCACCCAAAGGTTGCTTCGATGTACGATGAGGGATTGACAGGCGGGGTTCACAACGCGTTCCCCACCAACGATCACGTCTTTGCGTTGTCGGCCGGAGACAAGTACGTGATCCTGGACGTTCGAGATATCTACGCTCCGAAATACGTGAGCGAATACAACCATCCCGACAGTCGTGTGCATGACGTGTGGGTGCACGATGGCATTGCCTACTCCGCGGAATGGGGGACCGGAGTCGTGGTGGTGGACGTGGGAAACGGCAGGTGGGGCGGTACGATCGATAACCCGGTGTTTGTCACGAGCTATCCGCTGCCGACAGGAGCGACGCACGCCGTGTTTCCCTACGTGCAGGAATCCAGTGGCCGGTTGTATCTGTTCGTTGGTGACGAGATCATGAACCGGCGGGGTCTCGCGATGGAAGGTCCTGGGGGGCTGTACCGCCAGCCGTACGATCCAACGACAGGTGAAGGCGGGGTGCCGGTTTCCACGCAGGGGTACGTGCAGGTGGTGGACTTCACCGATCCGGAAAAGCCGGCCATGGTGGCGCGCTACGAGGTGAGCGAGTACGGGACCCACAACATCTGGGTCGAGAACGACGTCCTCTATCAAGCGTACTACGAAGGCGGGTTGCGAGTGGTCGACGTCTCCGGCGAGCTGATGGGGAACCTCTACACCCAGGGGCGTGAGATCGCCGTCTACAAACCGTACGATCCAATCGGATTCGTTCCGAACTCCCCGATGGTGTGGAGTGCGATGCCGCACAAAGGACACGTGTTCTTTTCTGACACGAACAGCGGCCTGTGGTCGGTGAAGTTGAAACCCAAACAGCGACCGGTGATGTAGCGTGAGCATACCACTCGTGGCTCGCCGTGGCGCGGCGCGCAGGCATCTGGTTATCGGAATGCTGCTGCTCGCTGGCTGCACCTCGGGAGAAGCGAACGTCGGATCGGCCGTCGAGACAATGGCCGGACGGATCGTCGATGCGCTGGATCCCGTCACCGGAGAACGAGCGGTGCTGCGCTACAATCCCGATGTTCGGCCAGGCCTAGCGGAGGAGCTACGCGCGGCGCTGCAAGACCGAGGAGTACAGGTCGAGCTGATAAGTTACGATCCGGTTCCTACGTTTGCCGAGACGCTTGCACACACCGACATCTACGTCTGGTTGCCGGCCGGCTCGGCAGTCACTCATCCGGAAGAAGCCGCCCAGTTGGTCCGTTGGTTGGACGCCGGCCGCGGTCGCCAAGTCCATTTTCACTGGGGAGCCGGAACGGTCGATCCCGACGGCCTCGCAGGTGAGCACTCCGCGGCCTACGACAGCGTGTATCTCGACGCGCTCGACATCGACTATCAACAGCTCGACCGGACTCAAGTAGAGGCGATCGGCCGGTTGAAGACGGGTGTGGTCACGGTGACCACTCCTGCCGGTACCAACATCCAGTTCAGCATCGGAGATCGGCCGTTCAACCGGCAGAATGGGGATGCATCGGCCGCCCGCATGAGCGGTGCGACCACTCGGATCGATCGTGAGATCGAGTTGCCAGCCGGAGTTGTCCGGGTCGCGCCGATCGAAGAATCGGTTGAGGGCGTGTTAGTAATCCCGACGGCCCGGTTTGGCGACGTGTCGGTTGAAGAGCTACGCCTTCGATTCGAACGGGGGAAAGTCACACAGCTATCGGCAACCCGCGGGGAAGACGCGGTTCGCGCCGCGCTCGCCCGCGATTCCTCGCTTACGTACTTCCGCGAGTTCGCCATTGGGTTCAATCCCAAACTCGTTGTTCCAGCAGGGCAGCGCTGGCTCCCGTATTTCGGTTACGGCGCAGGAGTGGTGCGTATGAGTCTCGGTGACAACACCGAACTGGGTGGCGCCGTGCGCGGCGGGGCCGTGCGTTGGTTTTTCTTTGCAGACGCGACCGTCCGCGCCGGCGACAGTGTCGTGGTTGAAGGAGGCCGACTCCGGTCCTCGAATGGAAACGCGGAATGAGCCGCATGTGGAGGGGCGGCGTGGGGAATAGAGGTCGACTGCGGACCCTCGCCGCGCTGCACTTGGTCGGATGTCTCGCGATGGCAACCCCGTCACCGGCACAGCTGCGACCCGCCGCCGTCTACGTTTCCGCTGACATGGAAGGCGTCGCCGGGCTTTCCTCGACTGACGACCCGCTTGGCAGGGCGCTGATGACCGAGGAGGTGAATGCAGCGGTTCAGGGAGCGTTCGCTGCTGGCGCCGTACGCGTGGTGGTGAACGACGCGCACGGTTCGCATCAGAATCTCCTCCAGGACCGGTTAGATCAGCGTGTCACGTTGATACGCGGCGATCTCAAGCCATACGGTATGATGCAAGGGCTCGACAGCACGTTTACGGCGGTCGTGTTCGTCGGCTATCACGGAAAGGCAAACAGCACGGCCGGGTTTGCCGCCCACACCGGATCGGACCGCGTCGCTGATCTTCGAATCAACGGTGTCTCAGTGGGCGAGGGCGGCATGAATGCGCTCTACGCTGCGTGGTACGGCGTTCCAGTGGTCTTTGTGGCCGGTGACAGTCTTGCAATTGCCGAGCTTCGACAGCTGGCACCCGGCATCGCTGGTGGCGCGGTCAAGACGGGAATCTGGAACCGGGCTGTTCGCACTGCGTCCCCAGATTCTGCCCGCGCTATCATCCGGCGGGGTGTGGAGGGCGCGCTGCGGGGCCGCGCGGGACCGCAACCGAACCTAGCGCCACCGTTCGTGGTCGAGTTGCAATATCGCTCCCACCTGAACGCCGATGTGGCCGAAGGTCTCGTCGGCGTACGACGTACGGCTGCCTCGACCGTGGCTTTTACCGCGGATCGCTATCCAGATGCGTACCGCATGATTCGAGTGCTCTACAAACACATCCAACCGTAGCGAGTCTCCCGGCACGATGCCTGAGCGGATCACACTCGAGGTGTTCTCGGATTACATCTGACCGTGGTGCTACCTCGGTACCGTGCGTACCAAGCGGCTGACGAAGGCATACGAACTCCGGATCCGATATACACACTTCCCGCTCCATCCCGACACTCCCCCGTCGGGTCGAACTCTGGAAGACCTGTTTGCGAATCGACGAGCAGAACTCGAGGCCATGCGTGCCAGATTGCCGCTTGTCATGGCGCGGGAAGGATTGGACTATGGCGACCGATCCATGACCTATAACAGTCGCTTGGCGCAGGAGCTGGCGACGTGGGCCGAGACACAACCGGGGGATACAGACATCCACCAGGTGCTGTTCCGTGCGTACTTCGTAGAGTGTTTGAATCTGAGCGATGTCGACGTCCTGCGCGACTTGGCAGTCGACGCCGGCCTGTCCGGGGACGAGGCACGGGACATCCTCACAAACCGACGGTTTCGCGGGGCCGTAGACCGTGACTGGAACCGCTCGATGGAGCTTGGCGTAACCGCCGTTCCGACATACGTCGTGGGGAATCGCGCTCTTGTCGGGGCGCAGCCCTATGAGGTGTTGGAGCGACTCGTCAGGGACGCCGGTGCAAACCGCATTGCAGACTTGTTGGACGATTCTCGGCTCGGCTGAACCGCGTGCACACATCGAACCCGCGGGTGGTGAGTCCGCACAGCTTTCGGCGTTGTTATGAAGGGGGAGGAAGCCTGCCGCCCTCTCCCTGACGCGCAATCACGCGTTCCGCGAAATCCAACCGTTCCTCCATATCGATGACTTGCGTCTTCAGGTCGTTCATCGATTCTAATTGAGCCTTCACCTCGTCCAGTTCGGCGCGCAGCGTGTGGTTCTCCACCTGATTGCCATACTTTCGCTCTAGATGACGCCCAATAGTGCGCATGATGCCAAAACCGAGTGAAGTCACCATAACCATGCCCAACACGATGATGACGACGATTTCTTCCGGCACGGACGCTCTCCTTACGCGAGTGGACAGACTCCAATGTACCGGGCTGGTCCGTCTGCCGGGAACCGTGGAGATCGACGGTCCGATCGGAAATGCGAGGACCGTTTCGTAATCGACTGCGAGATTCGACTCCCAAAACCAGTGAATGTTGTCTGGCGCTCACAGCCGTTTTTCCAAATATTGTGGGGGGTGTCGGACCGAGGAACCTCAGAGGCGTTCATTGCCGGAATCGGAGGAGATGATGAGGGACCGTCGTCAGGCCAATCGTCGAGTTCGTCGAGACCGCCGCTGGTCGGATGATCGGCGAACCGATGAAGTGCTCCGACTCTACGCCGCCATCGGAGGCGCAACGGTGTTGGCCCTCCGGCGCCTGCCACACGAGTTGCGAGAGGGGCTTGCCGAGGGCATTACGGCGCCCGACCGCCGACGCGGAACCGATCGCCGAACGGGTCGGCGCCGTTCGATATACGATCGCCGCCAACTCGACGACCCCGGGTTTGTGGGGATTGCCCTCGATCCCAGCGAAAGGGTGCGCGCACCCCATGAGTGGCGTGAGGGTGATTTTCAGGAACTCTGCGCGGCAATAACATCAGACACCGAGGTGTTGGCTCAGTTGCAACCGCCCGAATCGTGGAGCCGCGAACGCGATTACCTCTTTCGCACGGTGCGCGGATGGTCCCAGACGGTCGCGCGGCTGAGTCGCGCAGTACTTCGGATGCTCGAAAACGGCGACATGGCGACGGCGCTCTCACTGATGGAGACGTTGCGCGAGCGCACGGCGGATCTCTGCCTATTGCAGTCGTATCCTGAAGGCGATCGATCGGATGCGGCGATGCGCGCGCTGCTGTTTCAAGCTCTCTCCCAGGCCGAAAGGCACCCCGAGCGACGACGGTCCGCATTGTTGGAGCAAACGCTCAAAGACCTGAAGGGTCGGGTGGATCGGCGGACGTACGTCGAGATCGAGCGACTGGCCCGCGACCCGACGAGTCATTGGAGCAGTCTGGGGCGAAGGTTCCTCGCGGAACAAACACCCGCCGTCACCGAAGACCGGTTGTCGGAGGCTGGTCTCTTGGGCGCCGATCCCGGCGAGTCTGACCTCCACGAGCTCGACATCGTGACAGTTGCGCCCAATGTGAAGGACTACCGACCGAGGAATCATGCGACGCCCGATCGCACTTCGGCCGTGGCTCTCCAGGCGTGGGACTGGGTGCTCGCATCGACGTCAGCCGTGCGGGTGTTGTTCGGAGTGGGTCGCCCGGCCCCTGTGTACTAGACCCGGCGCCGTATCGACATCTCAACGCCCGGGTGCATCGCCCGGTGTGCTTCCGCCTACCGCTGGCGCGCTAGGATGCCTCGTTGTCGCTCGAGCCGGTCCGCGTCGGGTAGAAAATGCCCTGGTGCAGGACCCAGCCACCCGGACCGGCTGCCTCCAAGATGTCGTGAGTCCCCCCGATGAATCCTCCATCCGCCGACCACTGGTAGCGGCCGCGAATCCGCACCCGATCTCCCACTGCCAAGGGGACCGGGTTGGTGCGAGCCTCGTGTACCACCTTTACCGCGACATCCGTGGACAACCGGACCAGGAATCGCTGCGCCGATGACCCGGGTTGGGTTTCGCTGACGCGCTCGACGACGCCGGACGTCTCCACCAAGATTCCCGTGGTCTTGGACCGAATCGCGCGGGAAACGATCGCCGCGCCGGGGTCCTCGAATCCCGACGTGACGCCCGCAGTCCCTGGGTCGCCAACGCGTGAATAGAGCGGTATTGCGACCAGGAGGCCGATGATTGGAATCAACAATTTTGGGCCAGTACGCATGATTTTCGGTTCCTCGGGACGATGGCTTTCAATTTGTATTGGGCCGGATGGCAGATTCCTCAAAAGCAACCCGTATGCCACCGAGGATAAGCCGAGGCGGGCAAAGGACTTAGAGGAATCTGTCCGGTCCTGGCGGCGTATCCCTACACACCGGGGTGTTCCGATGCGGGTCGGGTGATGTTTCGGAACGATCGTTCCGTGTTGCTGGATGACACAGCGCAGGGGCACTTTACGACATGAATCAAGAGAAGCCATCCAGGGCTGGGAAGCCCGACGCCACCGAAATACTGCAACGGCTTCGCGCTGGTACGACCTCCCCGAAGACGGTCGTGCGGGAGCATTTGGATCGCCTCGAAGCAGATCACGCGCGGCTCAATGCCGCCGTCAAGGTCTTCACCGTTCGCGCACTCGACCAAGCCGATTCCCCACGGGCGGGGGCCTTGTCCGGGTTACCGGTCACGGTCAAAGAGACCGTCGGCATCCAAGGAGAAACCATAACGGCGGGTTCACGCCGAATGACCCCCCTCCCGTGCGGCGACGACGCCACCGTGGTTCGGCGGTTGCGAGAGGCCGGCGCGGTAATCATCGCCCGAAGTAACGTTCCCGAACTCGCGTTGGCGGGTGAAACCGACAACCTGTTGTACGGGAGAACAAACAACCCGTTGAACCCGGCGCGCACATGCGGTGGTTCCTCTGGGGGAGAAGCCGCGCTGGTCGCGTCAGGCTCGTCGGCAATGGGTGTCGGTTCCGATCTTCTTGGTTCGATCCGGATTCCAGCGTCGTTTTGCGGGGTCGTGGGGTTCAAACCGACCTCGAGTGCCGTGCCAAAACAGGGGACGTGGCCCGTGCTGGAGGGGTTTCTCGACACATGGCTCGCTGTCGGTCCCATCACACGCACCGTACGCGATGCGCGGCTGCTCTACGACGTGATCGCGCACACGCCTCTCGACGCTCCGGATGATCCCCGTGGCCTCCGTCTGATCATCCCACGTCCGTTTCGGCTGAAGACCCACCATCCCGCCATTGACCGCGCAATGGCTCGCGCGCGGACCACGTTAATCAACGGAGGCCTCATTCCGGAGGAACGGGCATTCACCGATGTTGCCAAACATTTTCTCAATCTTCCGCGTCTGATCGGACACGAGTTGCAGTCGGAAATGCACAGGCTCTTGACCACGTCGGCGGGCAAGCGCTTTTCGCTTCTTGCTGAGGCCGCGAATCAGCTTCGAGGGTCTCCGACCATCTATAGCGGGTTGTTTCGAGCGCTGTTGGTAATGCCGATCGTGCGCGCGCGTCGCGCGAGCCGCGTCGAGGACATCATCGCTTCATACGAGCGGGCTCGACAGGAGTATCGGGCGCTGCTCGGCGACGACGGGATACTGCTGCTTCCGACAGTGGGATTGCTAGCGCCACGCCACGGAGCAATGAACCGACAGACCCTCCGACCAGGTGTGAATGGCGCACTCACGCCCACGACGTTCTGCAATTACATGGATCTTCCAGCTATCACCGTTCCCGCCTGGTCCGATCGCGACTCGGCGACGGGTTTGGTCCCTGGCGTGATGCTCGTGTCCGCGCCTGGAGCCGAGGGGAGACTGTTGGATGCGGCAGCGACGCTCGAAGCCGGGATCGCCGGGGGGACCCACCGGCGTTCTGACGCTGCATCGCTCACGGCCGCCGGCTGACGTCCGGTCGCAACACGATTCCAGCTGATGGACCGGCGCGACTTTCAGAGAAGCTTCGCCTCGGCGTTTGGGATGCTGACCCTCGGTCATCTCAGTGCGTCGTCCGAACAGTTCGGCGTTCCGCGCGTAAACGGCCCGCGTTTGCTCGAATCGCTTCGGCTCATCCAGTCGTTTGGCGCCAACGCCGAGGGCGGGGTGAGCCGGCTCGCCTATAGCGATGCCGATCTTGACTGCCGCGGGTTCGTCATGGAGTTGATGCGCCGTGCGGAACTCGAGGTATCGATCGATCTGGCGGGTAATATCCTCGGTCGTCGAGCAGGCGCGGAACCAGGCTTGGCGCCGCTCATGTTCGGATCGCATATCGACTCCGTCCCGGGCGGCGGAAACTACGACGGCCAAGTCGGCTCGATGGCGGCGGTCGAAGTCGCACAGACGCTCGCCGACCACGCGCTCAATACTCGACATCCTCTCGAAGTCGTGATCTTCCAAAACGAGGAAGGCGGGAAGACAGGGAGCCGTCTGTTGAGTGGTGAGTTTGCGGAGCGAGAACTCGATCTCGTCACTGGAAGCGGCAAGACCATCCGCGAAGGGATCGAGCTCTTGGGCGGAGACCCGGGCCGGTGGCGTGAGGCGCGGCGTCGGCCGGGTGATGCCGCGGCGTACGTGGAGCTACACGTCGAGCAGGGCGGCGTGCTCGATCGTGAGAACATCGCGATCGGGATCGTGGAGGGGATCGTTGGGATCAAACGCTGGAACGTGACGGTCGAAGGATTCGCCAACCACGCGGGCACCACGCCGATGGATAGGCGGAGGGACGCGTTGTTGGCCTCTGCGAAATTCATCGAAGCCGTCCACGACGTCGTGCGGCGGAGCCCGGGAACAGCGGTTGGAACTGTAGGCCAGGTTGTTGCGAGTCCGGGGGCGCCTAACGTCATCCCGGGTCGTGTGCGCATGAGCTTGGAGCTGCGTGACCTGAGCATGTCCCGTATCGACGAACTCTTCGAACGGCTGGCAGCAATTGGAACGACGATCGGGACCGAGACCGGCACCGCGTTTCGATTCGACCAGTTTTATGTAAGTGGTGCCGCGCCGACCGATCGGCGGCTCCGCGCATTGATTGCGAAAGTCGCCGCGGATCTCCAGCTGAGCAGCCGTCACATGCCGAGCGGCGCCGGCCACGACGCCCAGAGTATCGCGCGGTTTGCGCCCGTGGGGATGGTGTTTGTACCGAGCGTCAACGGGATCAGTCATTCGCCGCGGGAGTTCACCCGGCCCGAGCACATCGTTGCCGGCGCCAACGTCCTGGTCGCCACCCTGCTCGCGGCTGACCGAGAACATTGGGCATGAAGACGGCTACCGCGGTTCGCTAAGTCCCTTGGGCTCTACGCATAGCGCCTGCAGGTACCCGGGAACGCTTTCCACAGTCACGGTTGCATCGTCGGAGTATCGAAGCTCTCCGTCGAGGTGAACGGCCACCGGTGTTTCCCGGGATTCGACCTCGATCTTGGCGGACCGAAAGATATTGACGGCGTCCAGCTCCCCGTGCGTGCCACGCAGCACCCTCGAGAGGGAGCGGACGAATGTGAGTTTCCCGATTTCGCGAATCACGCACACATCCAAGAGTCCGTCGGTGGCGTCTGCGTCGGGGGTGATCTTGAAGCCACCACCTGTCGACCGGCCGACGGCCGCCTCGAGCATGAGGATCCGTCCGTCTTGCTCGTGTTCGCTCGCAGATACGCGGAAGTGCGTGGGCTCGAACGAATAGAAGGATCGGATGACGGCGGCGAGGTACAGTGGGAAGCCACTGAGCCACGTGACGCCGAGAGTTCGGCGCACGACCTCGGGACCGAACCCGAGGCCACAGCTGTTTACGAAATACTCTCCCATGACGCGGCCCACGTCCAACGTCCGAGGGGTGCCCTGAAGGACCAAATCCAGGTTGCGTTGGAATCCTGATCGCTTGTCGAGTCCCAGGGTCCCGGCGAAATCGTTTCCCGTTCCGATCGGCACGTGCGCGAGGATAGTCTTCGAGGCGCCGTGTCCCAGGAGCCCGTTTGCGACCCCGTGTACCGTGCCGTCGCCGCCGACGGCCAACACTATCGGCCAGCCTTCGGCTGCTGCGGCCGCGCCGAGTTCCACCTCGTGTCCCGCTTCTTCGGTGAGGCGCAGGTCCACTTCCCAGCCATGTCGGCGGGCGGTCGGCGGGAAGCTACCCGCGACCTTCCCGGCTCTACCGCGACCCGCATATGGGTTGAGGACGATGAGCGCGCGCTTGTCAAACACACTCGAAGATATGTGCGGGGGCCAGGGGTCGGGAACGGGGACGTGGGCGGGTGTTGGTGTTGGAGGCCGGGATGGGTATTGGAATACATCGCGTCCACATCGAAGGTCGCGTCAGTCCGGCGAACCGGTCATCTTTAGATCACTGATCCAGAGCGGTCCGATGTACGCGGTACGGATGGCTCTTCGGGGAGGTGGAACATTTTCAATTCCGGATGGGCAGCGGC